>DASWID010000021.1 GCA_036397855.1 Thermodesulfobacteriota bacterium
TCTTAGGGAGATACGCAGTAATATATTGAGGGACATAGAGCTAAAGATGGTAGATCATATGGATGAGGTTCTAAGGGAGGCGATAGTATCAGAGGAGTCGGTACTGCATGAAGTAGTTGTGCCACCACCGACCACGATACCAATGGGTGAGGTCAGGCCCAATGTAAATCTGTCGTAAGAAAAATTGATTTACTACGAAATAATTTTTGAACTCCCTCTTTGTTTGGACAACAAAGAGGGAGTTTCTATTTAAAGGGAGGTCTGAATTCGTTAAAATTCGAGAAAGGCTCTGATTCAGCGAAAAAGAATACTATCCTTGTCCTCTCAGGTAAAGTGTTAGACAAGGTGAGAATTTTCAGTTATGAGAATGAGCCCTTTTAATTTAGTATATATTGAATATATTAAATAGGTTGTTTTTGGGCGGTTAGCTCAGCGGGAGAGCGCTTGCCTTACAAGCAAGAGGTCACTGGTTCGAAACCGGTACCGCCCACCAGTTTAAAAGTGGATGCAAGATCCACGATGCAGGATACATGTAAAAAATTCTTTAATCGTGTATCATGGATCATGAATCATGCATCGTGCACATGGATCCTGCATCATGTATCCTGAATCGTGCATCGTGTATCTATGGAATGGGGGCCGTAGTTCAGTCCGGTTTAGAACGCTGGCCTGTCAAGCCAGAGGTCACGGGTTCAAGTCCCGTCGGCCCCGCCATAAAACTTTTTAAAATCAAAAAAGTAGCAGAAGCCACCTTAAGGTCGCCATCTTTGTTTCCTCTATGCGGTTACCATTTAACGAATAATTATTCAAATCCTAACCCTCCTTTGAAAAAGGAGGGAATGAACTCTCTCTCTTTAGGGGCTTAGTCCTGAGCCAGTCGAAGGAGAGATTTAGAGGGGTTTTCCAGATTCAGAATCTGAAATCTACACAAGGTTTAAATTTAAAGAAACTTCATATCACTTATGTATACTTAACTAATTTAAATGTGGCTAGGATTGAAAAATTTCTAACCTTTATAGTTTTTTTATCGACTAAAAAGGAGATAGATTTTGGGTGAATTAATGTTTTCTGAAGATGATATAAAACAGATTGAGTCGCACGGATTGACTCTTGATAGAGTTAGGTCACAGGTTGAGACTTTTAGAAAAGGATTACCGTTTACGATTCTTGATCGCCCGGCAACTATTGGCGATGGTATCCTCAAAATAAATGAATACGAGCTTGAAAGACTGGCGGGCATTTTTTCAGAGGAATCGGCAGAAAGGGAATTGATAAAATTTGTGCCGGCGTCCGGCGAAGCAAGTCGTATGTTCAGATTGCCGCATTCTTTTTACAATCGTTATGATGAAATTAACCAGAAGATTATCAGAGCTGAGGCTGAAAAGGGTGATATTGATCATAAAACCTTCCTGAACTTTTTTGAAAATATAAAGAAATTCGCTTGCTATGAGGACTTAAAATCTGTTATGAAAGCTAACGGAAAGGATATAGAAGATCATATATCAAAAGGTCAGTTCAACGAGATACTGGAATATCTGCTTACCTCGAGGGGATTGAACTATGCGGATCTTCCCAAGGGTCTAATCAAGTTTCACAGATACACCGATCACTCTCGTACACCTTTTGAAGAGCATCTTGTGGAGGCTGCTGCTTATGCAAGAGATAGGAGAGGGATTGCCAGGGTTCATTTTACTGTTGCCAAAGAGCATGAGAGGCGAATAAATGACCATTTAGAAAATGTTAGGAGTAAATATGAGGGTGAAGGGGTCATGCTTGATATTGCCTTCTCGATTCAAAGACCTTCCACGGATACTATTGCTGTCGATTTGGATTATAAACCTTTTAGAACGAATGGCAATAAACTTTTATTTCGGGCAGCCGGGCATGGTGCCCTCCTGGAAAATCTCAATGATCTTAGAGGGGATATTGTTTTTATAAAGAACATAGACAACGTAGTTCCTGATAGGTTTACCAAAGAGATTTATTTTTATAAAAAGGCCCTGGCTGGTTATTTGATGGAATTACAAAAAGAGATTTTTCATTATCTTGGGATAATGTCTCGTAATGATTTAGATGAGGAAATGACGGAAAATATATTACGATTTTTGAAGGAAAAGCTTTCTATATTTGTGCCAGATGATTTTGAGAAGCCTTCCAGAGAAGAAATGAACAAGTTTATATTTTCAAGGCTGAATCGACCTATAAGGGTTTGTGGGGTTGTTAAGAATAAGGGTGAGCCAGGGGGCGGTCCTTTCTGGGTTAAACACGGTGACGGTACCCTTTCCTTACAGATTGTAGAATCATCACAGATAGATGTGGAAAACCCCGACCAGAAGAGAATATGGGAGTCATCGACTCATTTTAATCCGGTTGATATCGTGTGCGGCGTCAGAGATTACAAAGGTAGGCAGTTTGATTTAAGAGACTTTCGAGATCCCTCGACCGCTTTTATATCGATAAGATCCAAGGACGGTAAATACTTGAAAGCGCTTGAGCTCCCTGGTCTCTGGAATGGATCAATGGCAAACTGGATTACAGTATTTATAGAAGTGCCTCTTTTAACTTTTAATCCTGTAAAAACGTTACTAGACCTGCTACGGGAAGAGCATCAAAACTGCTAGTATTTACACTCTTATAAGTTAATCGAAATTTCATGAATAGGCATAAGAAAACCGCTATTGTCGATATTTCATTGAGAATAGACAACGCGTCGAAAGCCCCGGTCCGTTCCTTTCTTCAAGCGCTTCAGCTAACTGAGGCCATGCGTTGTCTCCAGCTAGCTGGAGAATTAGGCACAAGACTTGAAAACGAAATTTTCCAGCAAATCATAGATTTATTAAAACGAGGAGGTGAAAATTTACCGGAGATAGCTAAGGCCGATTACTTAGGACAGGTGGAATATATTTCCAGGGGAATCTATGACCTGTGTTCCTTGAAGTTGAATTGGGATCGGGAGGAATATATAAGTTTAATTTTAGGGAAGATATTCTCATACGAAAAAAATGATCTTAGACTTTATTCTGGGGCTGTCGGAGTCGCAAATAATATTTATAACACCCTGATAAAGGAATATGATAATAAACTTAGACTGTGCCTGAAGAAGATGCCATTTAAGGACGTTACTGATGAGTTTCCAGACAGAGTTGAATTCCCCGATATGAGGTGCGTTGATGTTTTTGCCCTTGCAGGTGAGCTAAATCAGAGACATAAGCCAATATGTGTTTTTTTCTCAGGAATCGATAATGCCAATATTTCTGCCCTTACAAAACTAATTGTTTTTATAAATTTGTACATACTGAGGTTTCAAATAATTACGATGGCTATCGCAAAAAAGCTCCTCGATGGATATTCAGTAATTGAGAATCTCGAGTATAAACAGATTGGAGAATTATTGCTCATATGGCTTCGTGGCCATGATATCGGACATTTCTGTGGGGAAGATAATCTTGGAAAGATCATGACCCAGCAGGACAGGGAATATTTGATACTGCATGAGCTTAAATCCGATTTAATCTCATTATATATGCTGAGATTCCTTAGGGATGATCTATTAGAAGGTGAAAATCTGTTAAAGGCTTACCTTGTTTCTCTGGCTGAAATGCTCAGATACATTAGAAGGGGGAGATTTTATAACTACCCCGATTCGGCTTCTGCTTTTTTGACATACAGCTACTTCAAGGGACATGGTTCAATAGTTTTCAATGCTAAAGCAAATAAATTCAAGATTGATAGAAAAAAATTGGAAGGTGATATAGAAGAAATGACCTTCACACTCTTAGAATTATTTTCAGAGGGTGATGTATCCAGGGCAAGGCAATTTATAAATCAGTGGGGCGACCTATCGGAGCTCGGACAGAGAAAACTTCCGGATGAATTAGCATCTCTCGAAGCTGATGATATACCCTATTATATCGACTTCAACTTTATTACGAAGAATGAAATATTAATCGACTCCCGTGAGTCATAGTTGTTCAAACTAATTGGCCTTCCAAAAATTGCGTTAAGAAAATCAGAAACGAAGACGTGAAAATCTCCCTAAATCCCCCTTCGACTTAGGACAGGCTCTTTAGAAAAGAGGGACTTTCTTTAATTTCCGCCTTTCCTAAAGGAGGATTAAGGAGGATTTTGGACAGCCCTGTCCCTGAGTTTCATCGAAGGGTCGAAGGATTGTTTCTTTGTACCTGTGCTGAGCTAGTTTCAGTATCAAGACAAAGAAAAAATAAAAATTATGGGTGCCTGATTGTAATCTTGTTCTCGAATGCTTTAAATAGCCAGGCAGTCTCTTGCTTCGTCTACTTTATCGTTGGCAGTCCCTTCTCCTTCCATTGGATTATACCGCCCATGTTGTAGACTTCTCTGAACCCGAGTTCTCTCATCAAATCTAAGGTTTGAGAGCTGCGGCCCCCTGAGCGACAATGTATTACATAGGTTTTGGTTTTATCAAGCTTGTTAAGTTCTTCTTTGAAAGCATCGGAATAAAAGTCGATATTTGACGCATTGTCAATATGTTCTTGATTGTATTCTTCAGGCGTACGTACATCAATTATTACTAGGTTACTGTTATTTTCATTATTTTGTATGATTGTATGCGCCTCTTCAACAGTTATATCTTTGATGATTTGAGGCTGATTCTTCGATTCCTTCTCATCGTTTTCAGCATATCCTTGATTAAAGAATAGAAGTGTTAGAATTAAAGGTAAAAATATAAGAGATATCTTTTTCATTTTCCTTACGCACTCCTTGGAATAGTTATATTTCGATTGTCAAATGATAACATTATATATTTGTTTTTCATAAGATATAGTGGATTTATACTGTATAATTAACATGGATAAAGGGAGGTTTATGTATGCCCATAGATTTGATATTAATGATTTTTACAGTGTTAAATCTTTCTTCCAATCTGAATTATTCTGTACTCTCAAAAGGTGCTACAGGAATTCAGCAAAATAGTCAGAATCTTGTTATCAGTGATCTAAATCAACTCCAAAAGATTTGGAAGGTACTGGGAATTAAGGAAAAAATTCCGGGGGTTGATTTCGATAAAGAAATTGCTTTTCTGATTATTCAACAGGGAAATAAGGGGAATAATATTTATATTTCAAAGGTTGAAAATAAAGAAAAGAATGAAGTTGAGATAGGTTACAGGGTTGATTTTAATGAGGAAGAATCACTTAAGGAGAAAGCGAGGTCGTCACACTATGTAATTGCAAAACTTGATCATCCGGATGTGAAGAATGTAAAAATAGAATTCTTTGAAGATGACCCGACATCTGCTGTTCCTTCTCACGTTGGAATGGGCCAGGTCCCCGAATATTCGAATGTGCTAAAAGGTTTTGAGGGTATGGGGTTTTCAGATTATTTCCCCATTGACAAGGGAAACGTATGGACATACAGAATTGAGTCTGGTGAAGATGTTAAAGAGGAGACTCATTCAATCATTTCGCTGACTGATGGGTGGTCGATTTTTGATGATTTCTTCGGGGGAAAAAACGTTGGCATGAGGATCGATCCCGAAGGGGGCATACTGGTCTCAACAAACGTGGAAGTAAAGACATTTTACACCCCCGATGTTCAAAGGAGTTTCGAAAAAACAGAATTTAAAACACCCGCTGGCAAGTTCAATGACCTTTTGATTATAACAGTTCCTGAAAATGATGTTTTCTGGTTCAAGGATGTTTATGCGAAGGATGTGGGTCTTATTTATCATGAACACAAGTCTCCAAAAGGAAGCGCTACATATTCACTAATTGGGGCAAATATAAGGGGAAAGAAGTTTCCCTAGATTTGAATAAGCGACTTCCCGCTTTCATTGCGAGGGACTGAAAAAGTCCCGAAGCAATCTCCTTCAAGACTCACTGGGCATCTCGTAATATAC
>DASWID010000022.1 GCA_036397855.1 Thermodesulfobacteriota bacterium
ATTGGGATTCCTCTAATTGTTATTTTATCTCTACTATATAAGGACTCTGAGGAACCCATGAAAATTGGGGCGCTTGTTGTAAGCATTACAACCTACGAACCAAATCCGAACATTGGATTGGATGTAAAATCAGGAGGTGATTTATCATGAAATGTGTGTTTTGTGGAGGTAAGGTAGAGAAGAGAATGGTGACGTTCAGTTATGAAGAGGATGATAAATACCTCTTTGTAGAGAATGTCCCTGCTCTGGTTTGTATTAAATGCGGAGAAAAGACATATTCTCCTGAAGTTACTGATAAACTTCTCAGATTTGCAAGAGATGAGTTTAAGCCTGTGAAAACTATAGAAGTCCCTGTGTTTGATTTTGCTGAAAGAACTTAATTCTATCAAAGACACAGCGTATAACGGTGTCTCGCTCTCACGTAATTTGAAGAAGGGAAGAGGAAAACAGAAAGTAAGCCTGTCCTGAGCTTTGTCGAAGGGTTGGTTGTAACTAGAGTAAGAAATAACCCCAATACTGCGGAAATATACCATTTGGAGAGGGATAACCGCAGTAATGCAGTTATTAACTGGTATACGAAACGGCACTGAGTCCAGTAAAACTGCAACCGACCGTGATCGTGATAAAGACCATGATGATGTTTATGACATTGATGACAGTGGCAGTGATGATGATGACGATGTTGTTGTTGTTGGTGGCGGTGCCGGTGTCGACGACGACGACGATGATGATGACACCTCTGTTGCCGAATTACCCGTGGGGGGGTTACTTCATTGCTGACAGTTGTTTCGTTGGTCGTCCTTTTGCGATCTGATATATATATGAACCATTTTCTATGGCACGTAGCAAAAGAGGCCGACATTTCATGGAAATTGCTGTGGACGAGATGCCTCGTTCGAGATCGGAGCATACTGGCAAACCAGACCCACTCGTCGGTGTAGTGCTAGTGGACAAGAATGGAAAAGAACTGGCAAGGGCTCATCGAGGGAGCTTTGGCCATGGGGATCATGCTGAGTTTACGATTTTTGAAAAGCTAACATCAGACGAAGACCCTGTTGGCGGAACGTTATATGTGACACTGGAACCCTGCGCTAAACGGGAACGGCCCAAGAAACCTTGCGCTCAAAGGATCATTGAGAAGGGTGTCAAAAAAGTCGTAATCGGTATTCGCGACCCAAACCCAGAAATCTTTGGGCGTGGAGTTGATCTTCTTCATAGACACGGTGTCAAGGTCGACTATTTCGACGAAGATCTTGCCGAAGAAATCAGGAATCTCAACAAAACATTCTCAGACTTTATGAATAAGCAAAAAAAGGAATCTAAGATGCCTCCTCAGAAAATTGAAGCTCCATCACTTGAAGAACTGCGATCCGTTCCCGAAGCCGATCTCAAGGATCTGTCCTACGATGCAATACGCAAGTTTTTGAAGCGTCAGAAGCTGACTTACCCAGTTCCTTCGTTCAAACTTTGGGATTACTTTCTAAAGACAAAGTTCTTGGTCAACCGTCAAAACCGCAAAGTGCCGACGCTTGCTGGCATCGTTCTGTTTGCCAAGAATCCTGAGGTCTTCCTTCCCGAGCACAGGATTACTGCAGAACACTTCACTGGCACTCCAGAGGACGGCGTTTCAATTGAGAGAATTGGTAAAGATGGTAGATTGGACATTAAGGGTCCACTTCTGCAAATGGTCGAAATGGCTGAGCGATTCTATAAGGACAAAGTTGGCAGAGTACCGCAGCTTCGAAACTTTAAGAGAGTTGAACGTGATTATGAATATCCCATAAAAGTAATCAGAGAAGCGATCGTCAATGCGCTTGTTCATCGAGACTATGCTGTTGGAGCCCACGTTTCCTTTCGCATTTTCAGAGATAGGATTATAGTTAAAAGCCCGGGGCATCTTCTCTCTCCAAATACGATTGAGCGCATTCGGTCTTTTGATGTTATACCTGCTAGACGAAATCAACGACTTGCTGACGCAGCTTTCAACTTGAACCTAATGGAACGAGAAGGCTATGGTATTCCAATGATGCCTGATCGACTAAAAGAATATGGGCTTCGCCCGCCCGATTTTGAATATGACGGTGGGTATTTCAGCGTAATCTTCTACGGTCGGGAAAAGTCCTCACCTGCTTTCAGGATTCGACCAGAAATCAGTGAACAACTGACCTCCAGACAGATTGAGATCATTAACCTCGTCTGGGAACGAAAGAAAGTTACCAGCGAAGAAATTAGAAACAAATTCAAAATAACCAGGGAAACTGCCAATCAGGATTTCACAAAGCTCTTGGGCTTGGGGTTGCTTGTTAGAAAAGGGACAGGTAGGGCAACATACTATGTCCTCGGTCGGTTATGATAGAATGGTAATTCCTCTACTTAATTGATGGTTAGGCCTACTGGTCATCATGGTTTTCGTCAGGTTTCCGTCAGGGAATTGTCAGATAGTTATCGTCAGGTAATTGTCAGGTTTACGTCAGGTGGGAGTATAACTGTACAGTGCCGTTTCGTATAACAAACAGCCTTATGAGACTCGCTCTATTGAAAGAGAATTATTGTGCTCGTTCAATGCCGTTTGCTCCGTTTTGGTAATGAGTTGTTATAGGTCGCAAACAGCACTGCGTAAGGCTGCAAATGTTAGGCAAAATTGCCCCTTAGAAGAATACGTGATAAACATTCAGTATTTACCAATTTCACTAATATCTTGCTGGTTTTGCCGGGTTAAAGTATGGAGTAATATCATGAGAAAGAGGACCTGGATACCTACAAGGTTACTTTTTGTCATTATACTCTTCGCATTAGTCATAAGCGGAGAGGCTCTGTGGACTTTCAGCGGGGGAGATCCCAGAGGAGAGTGGGTCCTCGTAACGGAGGCAGTGGATGGCGATACTATCTCCGTAGGGCGTGGGTGGAGGTCTACCACGGTGCGTCTTATCGGTGTTGATACTCCTGAAACAGTTCACCCGGAAAAACCTGTCGAATTTTTAGGTCCAGGGGCCTCGGAGTTTACGAAGAAGCAACTGGAAGGGAAAAAGGTGTATCTCGAATTTGAGCCTTCTAATTATTATGATAAATACGGGCGTCTGCTTGCCTATGTGGTTATTCAGGACGGTACGCTTTTCAATGTTGAACTAATCAAACAAGGGTATGCTCGTGTTATTGCTCCTTCCCCGTTCCATCGGTATAAAGAGTTCCGTAGCTATGAACAAGAGGCACGGGTAAAGGGGTTGGGTCTTTGGGCTGCAAAGGATATTTGTAGAGAGATTATCGGTAACAGGTTGTCGAAGATATATCGTCTTCCTGGTGATGCTGGCTATGGCCGGATTAAGGAGGAAAACCGGGTCTACTTTGATACGGAGGAGGGGGCAATAAAGGCAGGGTATCGACGAGCGAAGAGGTAAGGGCGTATCAAGCAATTTAACTAGGTACGAGAGAGTGGTTGTGAATCTGCAATTAAAAAGGTAACTGTGTTTGGTTTTATTTTCTTTCCTAAGGCTACCCCTTGTTCAACCTCCGCTGATTCCATTACCCTCGGATATGGAGTTCTAGGATCATCATACTTCCGATGTACCCTACCACCCCTTCTTTCTTTAGATTTCAGTTTTATCACTGGTTGAAAAAAATTCTTGTAAACCCTCAGCTCGTTCATATATAAATTATGAACTGTTCAGTTCTTGCCCTATAAATTCAAGGGCTCCATGGTTTGTAGGTGATTTTATGAATTCTATCTAGAGAGAATGCTACAGATCTAGATAGCTTCTCACCGTATTCCGCTATCCATTCTGGAGGAGCAGCGCTATAAAAATAACTAAGGGTCATCCATTCACCACCACTAACTATTCCACCATCAATAACATTAACTAAGAAGGTTGTCATATCACCAGCGTCCATTGCATTTATCACCTTGCAGTCGGCGAAGGAGTGAGCATCCCCAAGAATGGGGCTTCCCGACATTCCGAAGCTAAATGTTACGTCTTCCAGCTTTTTTCTATCTCTACCGGTGTAAAATCCGAAGTTTCTTACCAAACCGATCTGATCTTTTCTTAATAAATGAACCGCGAGGGATTTACTGTTTATTATGAATTCGTGTGTATAATTCCCCTTCCAGATGCCTACTATTAACCTGGGTAAGGTGTGAACGATAGATGCCGTGATCACTGTAACTGCAATCTGCGCATTCACTTTGCCTTGCCAGGAGCTTGTAATTGCGACAACTGGCGCTAAAGTCCAAAAGGCCCCTGCTACCGAGCTTCCGTCTTCTTTACTCATACTTAATCCTTTTTGCATTTGAATAACAATCTTAAATCATTAATCATTAGCAAAATTTGAACAGCAATCGCTACATAATTTTCCAGCTTATGAGTAGAATATTAGTTTTCAATGATAACACATCAACCACTTTTTGAGAATATTTTCATCGTTAATTAAGAGTTTTATGGGTTAAAAGAGTCATTTTCATACCCGATAGAATGAATATTTCTTTGAAAAATCGTTGAAAAATCTCTTGACTTACATTGTAAAATAATGTAAAAATCATATGTATAACGTCAAGAAGAAAATACCATTATACAGATAAGATGAGATAAAACTTGGAGGTTGATTCATGAAAGAAAAGATTTTTTCCGTTGTTGTTTTAATAGTTTTTGCCCTCTCTATTTACGTGACTGGTTGTGCTAATAGCAATAAGGAGCTCGAAGATGCTGAGGCCGCACTAGAAGCAGCGAGGCAGGCGGGTGCTCCCGAGCTTGCACCGGCTGAATACGAAGCGGCACAAGAGCTCATCAATAGAGCGAAAGAAATGATGGCCGCTGGGAGGCATAAAGAAGCTCGTGACTTATTGGTAGACGCTCGATATAAAGCTATTGAAGCAAAGGGGAAGGCAGAAAGTGCTGCGGCCAGGGGAGCCATGAGCAGTGCCGAATCACAGGCGTTAGAGGAGGAGCTTTCAATGCTCAAGGGTGCTGGTGGATCGAGTATGGGGCTGATGGATATTTTCTTTGATTTTGACATGTCAGATGTCAGAGCTGATGCAAGGCCAACACTTCAGACTAATTCTAGTATTATTAATAGCATTTCTGGTAGGTTAAGGGTTGTTGTGATTGAAGGTTATTGCGATATTCGCGGTACGGAAGAATATAACCTGGCTTTGGGACAAAGAAGGGCAGATTCTACCAAGTCCTTTCTGGTAGGGATCGGTGTTTCGCCGTCTTCGCTGGAGACCATAAGTAAAGGCGAAACCGAACAGTGGGCACCGGGGACTAGTGAAGATGATTATCAGCAGAATAGAAGAGCGCATTTCGTCCCGGTGTTGATGTCCCCACAGGCTTCAAGGTAATATTAATTTTAATGAAATATAGGTATATTTTCTTCGCGCTAACCAGCTATATTATGCTATTTGGATGTGTCGCTACGCAGGATGACGTTCGGGGGGTCTATATTAGGCAAAATAGGCTAGAAGCCAAAACGGAAAAGTTGTCTCAGGAGATTGAGGCGATCAAAAGACAATCCTTAGCTTCAAACAGTGGTGAGATGATGGATCAACTAGTAGATTTAGAAAAAAAGGTAAATGATATGGAAAGAGCAAATTCAGCTCTTAAGAAAAGGGTAGATGAATTGAGTAGTGCACAAGCCTCCAGTTCTCAATTCGAAAATATGATAACAGAGGGAAGCACTGGTTCTTCTCAGATGGGGGCTCCATTGTTTAGTGCTGGATACAAAGATCTTAGCGAGGGAAATTACAAAAAAGCAAGAGAACAATTCAATTTGTTTTTGGACCAAAATCCAACTTCACCAGAGGCGTCTGACGCTATATACTGGATTGCTGAGTCATATTATAGAGAGGGTAAATTTGAACAGGCTATACTGGAATTCCAGAGATTTATTGATACCTATCCAAAAGATTCAAGGATTCCTTTATCATATTTGAAACAAGGGCTCTCGTTAGTTAATATAGGGAGAAAAGAAGAAGCGAAGCTTTTTCTTCAGACTTTGATCGATAAATACCCAAAATCGGATGAAGCTAAGATTGCAAAAGAAAAATTAGACGAACTTGCGGTTTAGCATTATTGGCATTATTATAGATTGCTGAATTAGTAAATAAATACTCTTAAAGGAGGTGCAGTAAAATGAAAAGGGATAAACAGATTATTTTGCTAGGTTTTCCCTTGCTAATTGTTGCATTGCTTTATCTAGTAAGCTGTGCAACCCCCCCCCCAACAAAGGAGCTTGCCGCTGCTGAATCAGCTGTTGCAGAAGCAAAAGCAGCAGGAGCCCCTGAATGCGCACCTGAAGACTTTGCTGCTGCAGAAAGTGCACTGGCCAAGGGTAGAGCGCTCGCTAGTGAATTTTGTAGTGAATTAGAAGCCCGAAGGATGCTCATCGATGCAAAAGCTAAGGCAGATGAGGCAAAGTTTAAATGCCAAGTAGTACCACCGCCACCCCCGCCGGCTCCTGCGCCTGAATTGAAGGATATATTCTTTGATTTTGATAAGTACAACATTAGACCTGATGCAGCCGCAGTTCTTGACGAGGATGCTCAACTCCTTCGAGACAACGCGAATATGACGGTTATGATCGAGGGTTACGCGGATATTAGGGGTACTCCTGCATATAACTTAAGGCTTGCTCAAAGGAGAGCTGATTCAACAAAGGCTTATTTGGTCCAGCTAGGAATTGATCCAATGAGGATACAGACTTCAAGTGGTGGTGAAACAGAGAGGTTTGGTGCTGGCACAACTGAAGAGGCCTATCAGCTAAACAGAAGGGCACACTTTACTGCCATGGAGCCTCAAGCGAAAGTAGGGGCCAGGATTTACTTTAAATATAATTAAAGAGAAAGTAATCCTGCTTTTATAGTCGAATATTAGGTTCTAATTTATTTTGTTTAGAACCACAGAATAGCAAAACCATGTGGGGGAAAGGAGAGAAGAAGACTTCTTTCCCCCCTTTTTTGCTTGTTTTGTGTTCTTGCGGTATCCTTGTCTGAACTCTTTGGTAATTCCGATTTATAAAAACTATTTTCTATAATTATCCGTCCAACATAATTTGTCAATGAGACTGAAAACTATTAAATCAAGTAGATTACAAAAAATTGCGGAACGTATAATGCCAGGCGGTGTGAACAGTCCCGTTCGTTCATATAGGGCTGTAGGTGGCACACCGATATTTATATCAAGGGGAAAAGGCGCAAATGTATATGATGAGGATGGACAAAAATATATAGATTACATTTCATCTTGGGGACCTCTAATCCTGGGACATGCTTACCCGGATGTCGTCACAGCGATAAAAAAAGCTGCTGAGAATGGGACAAGTTTTGGAGCTTCATGCGAAAAAGAAGTAGAGCTTTCAAAATTGATCGTAAAAACTTATCCCTCAATTGATATGGTTCGAATGACCAGTTCAGGCACGGAAGCGACAATGAGCGCCGTTCGGGTGGCAAGGGCATTTACTGGTCGTGATTTAATTGTAAAGTTTGAAGGATGTTACCATGGTCATGCAGATTACCTTCTCGTGAAGGCGGGATCAGGTGCGACTACATTCGGAACCCCTTCCAGCCCTGGGGTGCCAAAGGGTTTTACTGCGAATACGCTTCTGGCGAGGTTCAATGATATTGGGTCGGTACAACGGCTTTTTAGGAAGCATAAAGACAAAATAGCTGCAATAATAATTGAACCGGTAGCGGCGAATATGGGAGTTGTAACACCTGTCGTTGGGTTTTTGGAATCGTTAAGAACGATTACTGAGGATCATGGTGCATTGCTTATATTTGATGAGGTCATTAGTGGATTCAGGCTGGGTCTTGGAGGGGCTCAAGAGACGTATGGCGTAACACCGGATCTAACTTGCCTCGGTAAAATTATCGGAGGTGGTCTTCCCGTAGGTGCCTATGGTGGGAAAAGAGAAATAATGAAGTTGGTTGCACCTATAGGTCCGGTTTACCAGGCAGGAACACTCTCGGGAAATCCGCTTGCAATGGCGGCGGGGATATCGACTATAAATGGTCTTCGAAAAAAGGGGACCTATGAGAAACTAAATGAAATGACTCGGCAACTCGTTGAAGGTGTGGATAATATCTTAAAAAAACACGGTATAACTGCCAGGATAAATTCGATAGGGTCTATGTTCACTATCTTTTTCACAGACTCAGATGTTGTTGATTATGATAGCGCTTTAAAGTCTGATACAAAAATTTATGCCAGGTTCTTTAAAAGCTTATTAAAGGGTGGTATTATGTTTCCGCCTTCTCAGTTTGAAGCGGTGTTTGTATCACTTGCTCATACAGAATCGGATATTGATATGACTCTAAAGGCCTTCTCAAGAGTGGCGAAATCACTTTAACAGCAGGAGGATATTTAAAGGTTAAAGAAAAAAAGAACCTATTGTGGTTACAATACTTTGCCATAGGGCTTGAATTAGCATTTTCAGTTGTGGCTGGGATTATTTTAGGTCACTATGTCGACAAATGGATTGGTGTCAAAACCCCTTGGTTTACGATTATCGGTTTAATAGCTGGTATGATTTCAGGGTTTACACTATTGATGAGGATGACCAAAAAAATCAAATGACATCGACAGCAATGAACATAACTAAGAGCTTAACTCTTGGGAGGGTTGAGAAGAGTGGCATAGTTGTTACTGGGATTCTCGTTTTGGTAAATTTGATCCTTGGTTCCCAAGCGCTGGCACTAGGAGTGGCTGTTGGTGGTTTGTTAGTAATTGCAAATTTTTTGGCTATTAGATTGCTAGTTGGTGCTCTAATAGGTAAAGCGTACACAAAATGGTACAGCATTTTTATCCTGTTGCTCAAGATGTTAGTTCTTGTCGCTTTGGTTGTCATATTTTTTCTTTTTACAAAACTTAATATCTATGGTTTTTTTATAGGGGTTTCAGGTGTAGTAATAGTAATTATTGGAGAAAGCCTCAGAGGAAATAAGGATGGAGCATTATAGCTGGTTTACATTACTTGGATTGGAGCAGTATGATCCAGTTTTTGGCGCGATATTGGTAGTACTTTTTCTGATCTTCTCCGGTTTGAAGATAAAGAAGAGTCTATCCAACAAAGATTCGATTCTTCCAGATGAGAAGTTTTCTATAAGGAATATTTTTGAGATCTTGAGTATAGATTTTCTACTTGACCTATTGACAGGTATATTTGGATCTCGTCATCATGCGAAGATGTATTTCCCACTGTTAGCCACGTCGTTCTTCTTCATCCTCTTTGCCAACCTGCTTGGATTGATCCCTGGATTTCTTTCACCAACTGGAAATTATAATACGCCGGTTGCCTGTGCACTCGTTATTTTTGTCATGTATAACTTTTATGGATTTAAGGAGAATGGTATCGGTTATCTGAAGCATTTTATGGGTCCTATGATTTATCTGGCCCCATTGATGATTATTATAGAGGTTATCAGTCATCTCGTGCGGCCTTTATCGCTGTCATTGAGGCTCTTTTGGAATATGACGGGCGATCACCTGGTCTTGGGGATTTTCACGAGTCTTACACATCTTGTCATCCCTGCAGTATTTATCGCCCTTGGGATTTTTGTATCATTTCTTCAGGCTTTTATTTTTACTATTCTTTCAGCTATTTATATAGCACTTTCTATATCACATGAACATTCGGAGATATGATGAAATATGAAAAATTTGGTTTCTAAGTTCAATAACATTCAACTCGAAGGAGGTGTTCAGATGAAAAAGGTTCTGTCGTTTGTCACGGTTGTGGGGCTTGCTGTTTTGGCTGCCTTTGTTCCGGATGTTATGGCCCAGGAGGCTGCTGAGGCCGGCGGACAGCTGGGAGAGCTCGCCAAGCTAGGTCTTGCTATCGGAAGCGGTCTTGGAATTGGAATTGCTGCAGGAATAGGCGGGATAGGTCAGGGAAGGGCGACAGCAGCCGCCTTAAGCGGAATTGCAAGAAATCCCGGAGCAGCCTCAAAGATACAGACACCCATGATCATAGGTCTTGCTCTGATAGAGTCTCTGGTTATATATGCCCTGGCGATCACCTTTTTGCTTCAGTCCAAAATCTAGTAATAAATGCAAGCGATGAAAGTGAGAGAGTAAGGATATCTTTATTCTCTCACTTGGCGTGTATTAATTTCATTTCTAAAAAAACAACTTGAATTTTGGCAATGTCCTATCATGATTTAAGATTCTCTTGATGAAATATAGATTATTATTTGCGATCTCAGTACTATTCCTCTTAGGCTGTAATTCAATTAGTGAATTCCTAAAGGCTCCCGGCTTACCTGGTCCAAGCAGGAAATCACCCGCAGAATCCGCCGATCTGTACTATAAATTACTTATGTGGAAATACTACGACAAGGCAATGGCTTTGGTGGACCAGGAGGAGAGGAGTCAATTTGAAGAGTTCGTTCAGCGGAATAAAGACAACCTTAATATAACGGATTATCAGGTTAAAAAGGTTATTCTGGGTGAGGATGGGCAGGAGGGGACCGTTGAGGTTATAGTTACGTTTTATAAGTACCCTTCGGTTTCTGAAAAAACATTGATACTTGATGATAATTGGATCTTGACTGGGAAAGAATGGTATATATCTCCTGATTTTGAACAAGGCATTTATAAGTAATTATAGTTTAAGAAAACTTAAAATAATCAATCTTCGATTTCTTTCGAATATCGCATAAAGATTTCTAAAGGAAATTCTTTTAGAATAAAACTCTTAGCGTCTTCCCTGTTTGTCACAGTGCCTTCGAGTTGAGCCTCCTCTAAAGAACCGAGTATCTTTGAGTACAGTGGGCCTCTTGGATATCCCATATCTATGAGGTCGTATCCATTGAGGAGTGGCTTTGGTTTTAGCTCTTCTTTTTTGTAATCTTTCAGTTTCTTAACTATAAAATCGTATGCCTCCGTCGATCCGTGGCTAGCGAGGCAATCAGCTAAGTGAAGTTTAAAATGATCGTCGAAGTTTGACATGCCAAGGAATCTTTTTATTGTGGCCTCTCTCATCTTAAAAACGTCTTTGAACTTTAAATGCTCTTTAACTAGGGATGTTATGATTTCGATTTGTTTCTTTGAAAACTTAAGATCTTTGCAAATGTTCTTTGCCATCCGCGCACCGATTCTATCATGGCCATTAAACCTGATTCTATCGGTAACGGTGTATGTATCCGGTTTTCCAATGTCGTGGAGAAGAGCACCCATGGCTAACTCGGGGGAATTGTCCCCTCCAGTGATTTCGTAAAGCTTGTCTAGTATTATACAGGTATGGTTAAAGACATCGCCTTCAGGATGAAATTCCGGCGGTTGAGGAACACCGTTCATTTTCTCAACTTCTGGAAGAATATATCTTAAGAGTTTTGATTCTCTAAGGAGTCTCAGGCCGTTGCCGGGGTGGCTTTGAGTTATTATCTTTATAATCTCATCTCTTATACGCTCTTTACTCACCTGAGATATCAACGGAGCCAATGATTTAATTGAGAGAAATGTATCTTGTTCAATCACAAAATCTAGCCCTGCTCCAAAGCGAATTGCTCTAAGCATTCGAAGTTTATCTTCTTTAAATCTGTCATCAGGTTCCCCGATTGTCTTAATTACCCTTCTTTTTATGTCATCTAAGCCGCCTATAAGGTCAATTACCGTCTCTTCGAAAGGTTCGTAAAGCATTCCATTGATCGTAAAGTCCCTTCTCATCACATCCTCTTTCTCATCTGTGCTGTAGACTACGCGGTCGGGGTGTCTGCCGTCTGTATATTTTTCTTCTTTTCTGAATGAAGCAACCTCAAATTTGTTATTCCCTTCAAGCACCAGAACAACACCAAAACTGACACCAACCGGTACTGTGCTGGGGAAAATTTTCATAACATCCTGAGGAGTCGCACTAGTGGCGATATCGTATTCTTGCGGTGGAATACCCATCGCGATATCCCTTACACACCCTCCTACTAGGAAGGCCTTAAAACCTGCGCTTTTCAACTGTCCAACTATACCTTTTGCCATTTGGAAGTGATCATTATGAATGGGGCTTTGTTTATTTTTCATGGTTTTAATTATATAGTTTTTATGTATATTGTAATACTTTACCTGACGTAATTACTCTTAACTAAGGTGATCAAATATGACTGAACCTGAAACAACTATTCCCAAGCTCATAGAGAATCGAATCAGCAAATATAGTGGAAAGTTATTGTTACAGAGAAGAGATGGTTGGAGCTGGAAGCAAATAACCTGGCTTGATTTCGATAGAGACATAAAAAACATAGCTTGTTTTCTATTGGATTTGGATTTCAATTACGGTGACGCGGCTCTGGTGATTTCTGCGAATAGAACAGAATCACTCCTCAGTGAGTTTGCCATTTACCATCTGGGCGGAGTTATCATACCAATTGATAGAATTAAGATTTTAGATAGGATTCCTGCGATTACTAGGGATTATGATGTTAAGTTCATTTTTGTTGAGGATGCTGTCGGGTTAAACAGTATCTTAGATATCTCCGAGAATTTATCGAATTTGAAGAGGGTAGTAATTTTTTCTGGAACGTACGGTGGAAAGGATGGGAGGGTTATTCAATTTAAGAGTCTAATTAAATTAGGACGACTGAAAAGAAAACAGATTGAAGACGATTTAAAAACAATTTCTAGCAGTGTGTTAGCAGAAAGTTTAGCCTGCGTATTTTACAATTCTGATTCGGAAGGAGAGGGTGGAAAGAAGGAAGTTACTCATCAAAATATTATCGAGGCACTTAAGGGGGCTTCTGAACAACTCTCTTATTTAAGCGAAGAAGAACAAACATACTCGTATTTACCGTCAGTCAGTCCGTTTGAAAAGTTAATAAACTATCTTGCCATTTATATCGGCTTTAGAACGGTTTTTGCAGAGACAAGAGAAGATTTTTTTGAAAACATACTTGAAGTGAAACCAACCATAATTTATGAAACGCAAAGTGGACTTGAAGAGATACTCTCAGAACATTTAGGAAAGAACAGAATTGCCGATCCTCATCAATTAAAGAACGAACTCGGTGGCAGGGCTAATCATATCATCACTGATTCACTACCAAGAGATGAGATAAAAGGACTGATTCGAACTGCCGGGATAAATTTGATCGAATTACCAGAGATAAACAGTCTAATTTGATCAATTCGTTTTTTTAATTCTACATCCCTATAAGATCCCACGTCAACATCGTAGACTATCTCAATAGGATCTTCTCATCCAAGACTGTGGAATTCTATTAAATAATTGATTTCTCACAGAAAGCTTGTTTATCATTGATTTGTTAGAAATTTAAAATCAAAATTCTTTTCTATCGGGTTGTATGTGGTCTACCTATATAATCTGAGCCATAATGGGTAGTTTAGCAAAATTTTGGTGGAACCTGGGTTCCTTACTTCTACCCGTCGTAGCTCTTATTTTCCTTATAATTGTTGACACCATGAATCCCTATCACCCACACCCTAGTGTTCAAGTTAGAAAACTCTATTGATCTTTTTGAAAAGGATATTTGGCGATTAGGTATCAATTTCAGTCAAGATACTTTATAGCGGAAATGAAGATATAAATAGCAAATATAATTAGTATAAACCCTTTAGTTATAGTCCAAAGGGTGCTCACCTTTCTCGTTATGCTCTCTCCACAGTTAGGGCAAGTATCAGTCTTTATGCTGATTTCATATCCACATTCATCGCATCTTGTAACAGTCATTTAGCCGGTGTTAATCTGTCCAAAAATAATCTAACCTTATGAAGTCTTCACTCTTTTTAGGGCTGGTTCCACTAAATTCGGATGACATTTGCTTGCTTCCTTTGCAAGTAGACCTATGATATTTTTGATATCCCATTGAGCTCCCTCTGACATTCTGAGGTTTATCAGATGATAGAGTTCCCATAGATCAAATTTCCCTAAAACACACCTGTTATGAGCATTCATAACTACGTAGCTTGCCACCTGTGTAAGGTTCTCATTCATAAATTTTTCAAACAGATCTTCACTCCTGGTTGTTGCTTCCTCAAGAAGTTCGGTTGATCCAGACTTTTCAATGTTTGGTGGAATTGTAATTCCATTTGAAACATTCGGTTCCTTATAAAACCAGTTTACTCTCCTGTGTCTGAGAAGCTGATGCCAGCAAGCCTCGCTTATAGTGAACTCTGCTTCATAATTTATCAGTTTAAAAGCGTTTATCGGATTATCGAACTTTCCGAGATTGTCAATTGCCTTTCTAAGAATGACTAAATTGCTCTCAAGATGCTTTTGCTTCGTTGATATTTCAATGTCCTCAAATCTTAGTTCTGAATGTTCAAAAAGGATTGAATTTATCATTTTCATAATTGCACTTACTTCGGCATTAGGAGTGTCTTTCCCAGTCCAATCCAGCAGCCTGACTCCATGGTCTTCAGTCCTCCGTCTCCGGTCATCTTTATTATTGCTGTGTACTGATCTAAAGTAGGAACTAGTTATATGCTCTAGTTCTTCGTTCGTTTCTTTCATGTATTTATTTTCCTCTGCGTATTTTACGAGTGTAGGGACTGAGAATCTTACCTCCTCCTTTATTTCCTTAGCTCTTCTTCTGGCCTCAGGGTATTTGTTAGATAACAGCTTAGTGAGAGTATCTTCGATTGCGCGCGCATTCGCTGTCATTCCCAAATTCGTCAGGGTTGCAAGATTCAGTGCGTATCTTGCATCCTCAAAGGCTATCTTTTCAATTGCTCTAAGATGAGCTTTTTCCTCCTTACCATCGGGGACTGGGAAACTCATCTTTAGAAACTCAAAAAGATTATCGTTAATCTTCGCGTACGTATCATAGAGGAAGTGATTGAGTTCGATATATTCGTTGAGTAGGAAGGGCACTTTATTTATTTCTTCTGGTATATAAAAATCTCCCTTTTCTGGTTTCTGATATCTCTGCGAATATTCTGTGAAGGACAGATACTCGTTTGAAAGTTCAAGGAGTGAAGAGAAGAGTCGCGAGACCTTTTCTATTCCGATGTGGACCGCAGCGTGCTCAGCTACTGAGGCGTGACCGTAGTTAAGAACCCATTTTTCATGAAACTTGCTCGCTCTCTCTTGACCGAGTTGTTCTTCCTTAATCACGGTTATGATATTGTCTCTGAAGCTCTTTGGACTCCTACTCACGTAGGCAAAGATTACGGCTACCACCTCTTCGGGAATATTACTTACCGTGTATATATCTCTATCGAGGTTTGATACGTATTGTTTTATTTCGTCAACGATTAATCGACTTTTCTCAGCCATTATTATCGTGGAAGATTCAATGGAATTAAATTTTCATATGCCAGGAAACTAATCAAGAATATAGGAAATAAGATCACTTCACAACTTATAGAATACCTAAGCTAGTGCTATACCTTTTTTTAATTTAGCAACGAGGGATGGAAGAACCTGGCTAGGTTTTCCATAGATAACTGCATCTGCATAATCATCCTCAGGGCTCTGCCTCTCGCCTATAATCACAACTCGTGCACCACCTTGAGAAGCAAGTGTTGGAAATGATGAAATTGGTGAAACGTCTAGAGATGCTCCTACAACCAGAAGGAGATCACAGTTACGAAGCCTCATCCAGGCTTCTCTAACTTCCCAATGGGGGAGTGGTTGGCCGGGGAATGAAATCGGCGGCTTTAAAATGTCTTTGCCACATTGCTCGCACTCCGGTATATCTTTTCCTTTGTCGAGAACATCTTGAATCCATTCCAAGGGATAGTCCTTTCCGCAACTTGTGCATGTAATCCATAACATTGTACCATGAAGCTCAATAACTACAGAACTGCCTGCTTTATGATGTAGTCCATCTGTGGCCTCTGTGAATATACAATCGAGGTTCCCAAACATCTCGAGCTCCACCAATGCTTCGTGCGCGGGATTTGGTTCCGCTTTTGAGAGTCTAGGATAGATCTCCCTAATTTTCTTCCAGTATTGAGCCCTTACGTCTCTATTTTCACGAAATTCTCTTATATGAGGATTTAGCCTAGGATCCGAAAAATCTGGCAATCCGGATTCGATTGAGAGTTCAGCCCCTGTAAGAACAATGATTTTTTTCGATTCCTTGATCCAGTTGGTTACCGTTTCAACTACATCTACATCTTTTTCCATCCGTTATCGATTATACAATTTAGAAATCAAATCTTCAAATGATCGGCGAATTGTTTATCAAATTTTGCCATTATTACGTAAAGAACATATAATGTCACCCGAGTCTGGTCGTGTTAGCTAATCAGTTTTTGGAGATGTGCGAATTTTATCTTTTAATCAGATTTGTAACATCAGTCGGTTAGATTGTATCCTCGATTTTGGCAGAAAATGTTAGGGACTGATGGCCTCATCGGTCCGATTGTCGATGCCCATTTGGGGAACGGCCACTGCAATTTTTGAACCTTACGAATTGGGAAGAACGATCAGACTCAGCATTTTATAGGCTTTCCATTGGAAAGGCTTGAAAATCGAATAAGCATATGTGGTAAAATAGTCTTAAAATTTCGAAAACGCTTTGTATTACTGGCTCCAATGAAACCCAAACCAAAAGAGATATCTGAATTCAGTGACACCACCCTGATGATAGTATGGGATGATGGACACGAAAGTTTATACCTTTATGAAGATCTTAGAAATGCTTGTCCATGTGCGTCCTGCAGTGATTTAAGGAAGTCAGGCGGTAAGGGTAAATCCACATTTAAAAAGACAATCCCAATTGGAGTAAAATCAACACACATAAGTCCACATGAAATTGAGGATATAGGTCTCTACGCAATCAGGTTTAAATGGAACGACGGGCATGAAACCGGAATATACACGTTCGAGTTTCTAAGAGAGCTGTGTACATGTGATGAGTGTAAGCCTGTGGCGTGACCGTGATCTTACTGTATCTCAAATACTATATTAACTGAAGCAGTCACCGTAAGTTCACCTGGTTCGATTTGAGTCGGCGGAGGAGGCTCAGAAGCGGCTTTTGCGGTTAATGCAAATTCCCTATAGACCGGTATGGGAACATCGTAAGAGGGTGAGATTTGGAGAATTTTAACTATCGTTACGCCTGCAGCTTTGGCCACAATATCTGCAGTTTGTCTGGCATCTTGAACGGCTTTGACCAATGCCTGTCTTCTATACTCATCCTTGTTATCTGTGTCAAAGCTTAAGCTATCAATTCGGTTGGCTCCCGCCTGAGTTGCAGAATCAATTAGTTTTCCAATTATATTAAGATTCTTGGTTTCAACAATTACGCCGTTTGACACACGATAACCAGAGAGCTCGGATTTTCTCTTTGTTTCGTCATACGTATAGACTGGTGAAAGGTTATACCCTGTTGTTGAAATTTTATCA
>DASWID010000023.1 GCA_036397855.1 Thermodesulfobacteriota bacterium
ATGTGTTGAGGACAGCGTTCCATTGTACCAAATACTTGCGTAATAAACTCGAAGGGTATATTTTCGTGAAACAGGTCGCTCATAGAATTAACAAAAATTATACGAGGATATTTCCATTTAATGGGTAATGCAACAGCATCTTCATGTAGAGTAACTGTAAAGCCATTCTGGTATCGTTGTACGCCCATGTTTTGTAGTCGAATTGCTAAACGTTCGGCATAGCAGTGCTTACATCCCTGGCTCACCTTGCTACAGCCAGTGACAGGATTCCAGGTTACCTGCGTCCATTCAATTTTACTGTTGGTCCCCATACCATCCTCCTTGTTTTTTTTGATCAACAGACTAAGTTATTATCTCGAAATGTAAATTTAATTAAAGGACAGGCGTTCCCTTTAATTAGAGCAGGATTTAGGTGGCTTTTCAGTAGCGTGATCTGCTCCTATTACCCACGTCCTACTGCAACGCTTCCCCACAACGGAGGACGAAAGTAATAATCTACTCAGGTGTTTTCCAATTACTACGTCCTCTCCATAATCTCCTACTCAATATAACAATTGGTAGCAGGAGATATAGTGGAATTGAAGGTGTATGGTTAACTGATGCAAGAGTGCAACCTCCGCCACCTCCTTCAGTGGCTTGGTCGCTGTCGAGGAAGTCTGGTACTCCGTCACTATCTAAATCCAAAAGCGGTAGAGGCTCCCCTCCTGCACTGGTTTGAACGCCATCTGCCAGTCCATCTCCATCTTCATCAAGTGAATCATCTAACATTCCATCCCCGTCATCATCCATCCCTCCAGCCTCACTAACATCCGTAGCCCCGTCATCATCGGCGTCCCCGTCTAAGAAATCAGCTATTCCATCTTCATCCGTATCTGGAACGGGAAGCGGTGCATCCTCTAATCTATCTGCAAGACCATCCTGATCTTCATCCGTAAAGCCATCAATTAATCCATTCCCATCCTCATCCACTCCTTCAGCTTCTATAACATCTGGAATACCGTCCCCATCCGAATCAAGGTCTAATTCATTGGGAATACCGTCTCCATCGGGGTCATCCAAAACAATCGAATCCTGAAATTGTGCTGCCTCTTCTGCCCCGAGTCCAAGAGGGCTTGAAAGCGACTCAATGGAGTCAGGAATGCCGTCATTATCTGAATCAAGATCAAAACTCCCTTTAAGTCCATCCCGATCCGTATCAGCACGGTATACTTGAACAAAGTAATCATTTTGGGTGCTCCCGGCAATATATAAATTGTCCTGGCCGTCGACAGCTAGAGCATTTGGGCATACACCGCCAATTCCAAGTTTTAAAATGAACTTACCATCTGAGTCAAACTTCCCTATAGAACCGCACTCAAATCCAACGTATAGGTTGTTAGAGCTGTCTGTTGCTAAACTTATTGGCCTTTGTATTATTCGGAAAGTGCCAATGGTTAAGAGATGTGTTCCATTTGAGTCAAACTTCTGTAACTGGTCACCCAACCGATCTGCAACCCAGATGTTGTCTGATCTATCAATTGCTATGTCCGCTGTATTTTGAAATGGGCCAGTTAAACCACTATTACCAAATTTCAAAATGAAAGTAGAATTCGGGCTAAATTTCTGAACACGTTCAAGGTGCGGATCTAAAACGTAGATATTATTTAAGCTGTCGGTAGCTAGTTTTAAGAACCCCCCAAAAAACTGACCGTCGTCAACGCCCACACTACCAAACCTGATAATGAGGGCAACCAAATCCAAGCCGAATACTTGTATACGATTGTTCTTGCTGTCACCAATATGAAGACGCCCCGATTTGCTAATCGCTAGGCCATCTGGCAGATTAAACTGACCGTCACCAGACCCCAGCATGCCGAAGCTTTTAAGATGCTCCCCCTTAGAGTTAAATTTCTGGATGCGGTGATTAAACGTGTCTGCAACGAAAATGTTTCCTTGTGTGTCCACAACTATCGATGTTGGAAGATTAAACTCACCATTTCCGCCGCCTTTCTTACCGAACTTGAAGGAGAACGTTTGTGCATTTACCAATCCAGCATTTGCTGTTACGAACACTAGCAACAGTATGACGACGGAACACAGCCTTACCACACTGTTCAGCCTGCATGTAAAACTTCGTAAAAACTTAAACCCTTTTTGAAACCTTCGCCCTAAAGTTAAATTGGTGTTATTCATCCTACCTTTTCCTCCTTTTCTTTTTGTTCAACTTTTATAAAAAATCATATCCCAGGATTAGATGATGATTTGAAGAATTCGTCATAAGTCTAATATAGGATCATAATATTTTCAGTACAGAGTTCGATCCTTAAGCTTACAATATTATAGGGCAAAATTCTTTTAAAGTGGCCAAAATTTTTTAAGCTGTAGAAATTATCCCTCTAGCTTGACCTTTAGAGCAAAAGGGACGCAAGCTCTTTGGCACTAAACATTATATATATGGGCGACGGATAATAATCGACCTCAGTACGTGCAATTGTTAACCAGAAGGACATCGAAAGGATTGCGCTGCGGCCCTGATGTACTTCTTATGGATTTTGAAAAGATAGTAGGGCGCATATCAGACAAATTAACAGATGAGACCCTTTGCGGATTTTATGCCTTCCCTGAGGAAGGACGGGCTCCAGAGGAACTGAATGACTCCACGGTGGCATCATGGGGTCGACAGCTGGATTTGGCATCATTGACGTTTCACGTTTAGTGAAAGAATTTATTGAGTGTACTATTTCTAAAATAAGGCCAATTGAGGTTTATAGTTGTTTTTATCCAGGGGGATTTCATCGTAGGTTCGACCGTCTAATTTTCGTCCAGTTAAGTCCTTACGAACTCCGCCCCACTGCTTGAAGAAGAATGGCACACCTCATTTACGGCATTGTTCTAGAATTGATACTACCCATTCTTTTTTCATAGGTCTTGCTTTCGGTCCTGATTCCCCACCGACGATCACCCATTTAATACCCTCAAGCGGTATTGTATCCAGCGCGCCAATCAACGGCTCACAAGATAAGAATCGAATGTGCGCCGGTACCTTTTGCAAGTCATAAATCCTATCGAGTACTTCTTTGTCTTGATACTGAATAGATCCTGACCTATCGTCAGGACATGGTTCAGCACAGGTACAGAGAAGCAATCCTTCGATCCTTCGACCCTTCGATGAAACTCAGGGCTCGGGACAGGCCCCTCGACAAGCTCAGGGCTCAGGACCAGTCTGTCCCCTTGTTGTCATTCCCTAATTCCTTAATAGGGAATCCATGCTTTTACCTCTGGATCCCCGACTACTGATTTCGGGGATGACAACAGGGGGTGGATCCCCAGTTACGCCTGTACCCGAATGCCCTTATCGGGTGCTTGGCTCCCGCATGTTGCTGGCAGGGAACATTCGGGGTGACAAAAGAGATATCACCTCAACATGTAGTCACATTGAACCTACCCCTTGCCGTCATTTGCGGATTGTTAGCGGGAATCCATCACTTTGTTTCTGGATCCCCGACTACTGATTTCGGGGATGACATAACGACTAAAAATTTGAATTCAACCCCAAGCCCCAAATTTTTTTTTACGCCTTCGTTTCTGATTTTCTTAATACTGAAACAAGTTCAGCACAGGCCGCAATTTTTGGAAGGCCAATTAAAACCTTTTCATTTCGAAAAGGTGTAATAAAAATAAAAATATTAATGAAATTGTGAAAAAGCTTGTCCACGAAATATATAACATATACAGCAATCACAGAAGGGATTATCTGTTTATGTTCTGATACGCTGCGGCTTGCTACAGGGAGTTTCATTATCTTACCGATAACTAACTAGGTCACTATTTTGATGCCTACACAAACTATAAATGTACCTTTAAAGATAGTATAATACTTTCCGTGAAAAAGCGGAGAAGAACGGATGATCTCATCACAGAAGGAATAAACCCAAGAACAAAAGATATAGACAAAAATTCAACGATAAAAATAATCGAGGTAATTTCAAAAGAAGATAAAAAGATAGCTGAGGCTGTTTCAAAGGAAAGAAAAAATCTGGCCAGGGCTGTTGACTTGATCGTGAATCATCTTGGTAAGGGTGGAAGATTAATTTTTGTGGGAGCGGGTACCAGTGGCAGACTAGGAGTAATGGAGGCGGCCGAATGTCCGCCAACCTTTGGCACTGATCCGGGACTTATCCAAGGGGTTATAGCTGGCGGCAAAAAGGCTTTATGGCGCTCCATAGAAGGGGCTGAAGACTCTAAGAGTGAGGCTCAGAGCAATTTAGCAAGATTGAAATTGGATGGAAAGGACGTAATAGTTGGTATCGCTGCGAGTGTAAATACACCCTTTGTCGAAGGTGCTCTTGTTTATGCTACAAAAAAAGGTTGTGGGCGCATTCTCATCACATGTAATCCAGTAAGCAATTCCAATTTGGCAGATATCTGTATATGTCCAATTGTCGGGCCAGAAGTGATTGTTGGTTCAACCAGGATGAAGGCAGGTACAGCCACAAAGATGGTCTTAAATATGCTCACCACTGCCTCAATGATTAAGCTTGGAAAGACGTATAAAAACCTTATGGTGGATGTTCAACC
>DASWID010000024.1 GCA_036397855.1 Thermodesulfobacteriota bacterium
CCGCTTTCTACTTAACATGCTTCAGAAGTGGATGGGGCACGCCAAAATGGAAACAACGGCTATCTATGCCAATGCCGTCGGGGCTCAACAACATGATATTGCCGCCCGTATGTGGCGTTGACGCTGACATGAATCCGAAAATCCTGATCAGATCAAAATCCACAGCTAGGAAAAGGACAGGGGAGTGCGGCAGTCAGGGCAACAAACACCCCCGCCTGTTTATTGTTGATTTTCGGGTCAATGTGGTTTACTCTTGAAATTATGATAATTTACTCATATAATGGAGATATAGGGATTGGTTGATGCACAACCTCGGCCCATTGAATGGTTGGGAGATTCACTCGAACGGGTGAGGGATTTCCCTGTAGAGGTGAGAAAAGATGTTGGTTCCGCGGTTTATGATGTGCAAATGGGCGTGACCCCTCCGGCTGCAAGACATTTTAAAGGCGTGGGAAGCGGGGTTTATGTTCTTCACGCCTTTCAGAAGAAAGCGCCGAAAGGCATTAAAACCGCAAAACACGACGTTAACTTGACTAAACGCCCCTATAAAGAGGCGCTGGAAAAGGAGAAACAGAAATGAGCAGAAAGAAAATAGATATTGTCAAAGTCCACAGTACCGAACATGCACATTTCGCCGAAAATGTGTTCGCCGATCTCGGCCTGGATGATGCAGATGAATTGTTGACCCGTGCCAAGCTGGGCCATACAATCCGCATGATTTTGAAAAAGAAGGGTTTGAAACAGCGCGCCATTGCCGACCTGCTCAAAATCGACCAGGCGGAAGTATCGAAGCTGATGAACGGCAAGTATCACCTGTTTTCGGAGGGGCGGCTGTTTGGTTTTCTGAACAAGCTCGACCGGAAAGTGACGGTGCAGATTTCCACACTGAAAAAAGACGATAACCCGCAGGAAGTCGTTTTTGCCTGATATGTACACGGTGCGTGGTGGATCGTTCCACACTACATCGTGCCTTGAAGCGGTACTACACCATATAACGCCTGTATTTTATTCGTTCCCCATGCTTTTTCAAACGACACAGCAACAGCGGTCTTTCTGGATGCGGTTCTAACGCCGCCGTCATCCTTTGCAATGATGAATTTTCCCCTGGTTTCGGCATTCCATCGCGAAAACAAAATTCTATGCAAACCCTGACGATACCGGCGTGTGGACGAACGCATGAAAGATCGCAGTGGTTGCGGTCTGAGATTAAAAAGGAGTGAGACCGATGAAAAAATACTAAGTTTAAAATACTAAAGGCAACCCTTTGTTTACAATGTAATATTACCGATTGACTTCCTTTCGGCCACCGGTCTGAAATTCATCCCAACATCTTTTTCAAATTCATAATGACTTCATCAGAACCGCGATCCTTTCATCGTGTTTCTAGTTAATAATGCGACTTTCTTAGGTTGCTTACTGTCGGCTGGGTATAAATATAAAGTTTGGCCCCAAAACGGGTTGCATCCCCTTTACTTATGAGGCGTTGGAGTTTTGATTTTATGATCGAAGTTTTTTTAATTATTGAGAGATGTAAAAACGGCTGTCTCTAAGTTAACATATATGCGTTAAAGAAATTTAAGTGGGAGTGTTACTGCAGGTGGAGGAAAAATGAGCGGAGAAATAATACAGTTTGTAAGGAAAAAACTACTGGACAACAAAGAGCCTATAACTTTTGATGAGGCTTACGGACTAGCTCTTCTTGGCGAGGAGCACCTACTTGACCTGGTCAGTCTTTCTTATAAGGTTATGGGGGAATATAAGGAAAAAGCTATCCATTTGTGTGCCATTATAAGTGCAAAAACGGGGAATTGTCCTGAGGACTGCGCTTTTTGTGCCCAATCCATTCACAGTGAGGCACCAATGTCTGTTTCCTCAATTATCGATCCCTCTCTTATACTCAAGTCAGCAAAAGAGGCCGAAAAGTCTGGAGCCACTGAGTTTTGTATTGTAACAAGTGGTAAGGGACCGGACAAAAAAACCTTTAGAAAGGTTATCGATGCTGTCGATCTAATCCACCGCTATACCAATCTTAGTATCGGATGTTCCCTTGGGATATTAACAGAAGAACAAGCAACACTTCTTTCGAAAGCAGGAGTAAACCGCTATAATCATAATCTTGAAACATCGCGAAGCTTCTTTCCTCATATTTGTACTACTCACAGCTATGAAGAACGTGTTAAGACTGCAACTTTGGTGAAGGAAAAAGGAATGGAGCTATGTTGCGGGGGGATCCTGGGCATGGGAGAATCACGTGAACAAAGAGTTGAGCTTGCCTTTGAACTTCGAGATCTCGATCCTGCTTTAGTGCCTATAAACTTTCTTAATCCACGTCCTGGAACTGCTTTAGCTACGAAGTCTCCACTCACACCGATCGAAGCGATAAAAAGTATAGCCCTATTTAGGCTTATCCTTCCGCAAAGTATTCTAATATGTGCAGGAGGAAGAGAGGTTGTCCTTAGAGAACTTCAGCCTTTGGCTTTGCTTGCCGGTGCCAACGGCCTGATAACGGGGAATTATCTTACAACACAAGGACGTTCAACCGAAGAAGACTTGCAGATGCTTAGGGATTTAAATATGCCTACGGTGAAACTTAACTGAAAAATAGGTGGAAGATCGGGAGCGAATGGGTTTCTCTGTCTCGGCCTCCTATTTTATTAGAAGATTCATAAATTAAAGGGGATGCAACCCTTTAATTAGAATTTAATTTCCCCCGTTGGAGGCCCCTTCGGCCTTTAATATACTGTTTGTACTACGATCTTTTCAATTCCAGAATTAATTCATCGGAACTGCAGAACAATTTTTTCACTTTGTTTCTCGTTAATAGTTCTGCTTTCTGAGGTTGATTATTATCGGTCGGGCATATATATAAGATTTAGCACCAAAAAGGGTTGCCTTTAAGGTGTAAATGACAGTGTAACCCCTCTACTCTTGAATTATTTGTATTTTGTATGAGACTTAGATATCGGGGTTAAGCTTTGAATAAAATGCTTGTGTGTTTTATCGACGGATTTGATTTTAACAGGATAAACCCGGAAACAACCCCTTTTCTAGCAATATCCCTAAAAAAATATCCCTTTGCGAGAATTTCTGCTAATCCATGTACGGATCACTTACCCACATTACTGACCGGAAAACATCCTCACGAGCATGAGATATTTGATGTAATTCTTAGCAATAATAAAAAGAAAAATAATTTGTTAATAAAATTTTTTCAGCTTTTGCCAGATCTTGTAACGACATCACTTCAATGTTTTTTGTATTTAATATCAGCTTCTTTTGATCTGCCTACGATACCTCCTGATAGAAGAGAGCTATTCCAGATCATGAGAACTAAGACCTATAAACAAAAAAATAAATATGATAACTTAGTTAAAATTGGCAATTCTGAAACGATTTTTAATATTGTCGGAAAAGAGCAATGCCGTTATTTATTCACACATTCTACTGACTTAAACCAAAAAATTCTCCCAAAGATTGGGAGAGGAGATTACACTCTTGAGTTAGTAGAAGTCTACAGTGTTGATATTGCTCAGATGTGGAATATGGATAAGGCTTCTAAGATCAACAGTTATTACAAAGAAATTGATCTTTTTATAAATAACTTACATAAGAAGTGTCTTGGTAATGGTACTAAATTGATTTTAATATCAGATCATGGTTACGACAAGGTTGTTGGAACTATAGATATTTTGAGTTATATGAGAGACTTAAATATTCGCGAAGATGAATTTACTTACTTTGTGCAATTTCCAATGGCGAGATTCTGGTTCAATGATAATATCACAAGGATTAAAGCATCGGAATTTTTTCATGGCATTAATAATATGAAATCCTTTGCTTGGCAGGAATTAAAAGAATTCGATCTCGTTTTACAAGATTCCCGATATGGTGAAATATTCTGCATGGCAAAACGCGGTTATATTTTTTTCCCGAATGACTTTGTTCAACCGATGGCAGATCTTTTTTTAGGATTAGTTGATAAAGAACAGAGGCCTCGGCTGTTCGACTCAAGACATAAAGGTAGCCACACATTTCTTAGAGAGTTTGATTCATCAAGAGGTTTTCTCATAATATTTGACGATAAATATAAGGCCTTAAATTCAAACATTAAAATGGTGGATGTTGCACCATCCTTGCTAAAAATTCTAGGCTATAGAATTCCTGACAGCATGAATGGCAAACCAGCATTTAATATCTGATTTTGGGTCTTGACTAGTTGCGCGGTATCAAAGAAGCTAAGATGCCAGAAATCAGTTCGGGGTCACGCATGCATATTGACTTATAACGTGCAGAGTGGCGGAAACTGAGCTCTGGTGTTAGCCCCAAAAAGAAAAATTGATTGTGTCATTCGATGCTAGGCCGTTACTCAAACCCATATATGCACACAATCTTATTCGTGACCAATGTTATGTCACAATAAATTCAATAAATTAGGAAATCGATTTTATGAGAATTTCTGTTTTAGAGTCTGGAAAAACAAATTAAGGAACTGGCCGATGAAATATGAGGTAGCAGATATGTCGTTTTAAACCTTCTTCATAGCAACGCCCCTCAGGATTGAATATCCGGGTGACTTTATGGCATAACGAGCAGAGAGGAAGAAACGATATGGATAGGGACGGACGATTCTACTTTCGGAAATGTATATACCAGTCTAGATGGGGAGATGAATAAAGCTAGGAGGTTAAATAGGCTTGTCGGGGAGATTAGGTCTCAATTCAGGGCTTTAACCTTTCTTATTTTCAGTTCAGACATTATTCCTTAATATTCTGTAATTCATAAGAAACATGCTTGAAGAGCTAATCTATCATGACCATATTAATATTCAGGAGTAAAAGCCATGAGAAAGTTCTTATTATTAATGTTTCTTGTTCTCTTATTCGCAGTGCCCGCGATGGGGCGCGATACTCATCGTTTCAATCGTCACTTCAACCCTTATTATCAACACCACTACTATCCCCGTTATCGCTACTATCAGTACCCCCCTTCTTTCTATTTTAATTATGCAGTGCCCTATCCTTATATTTACCAATACCCCTATATATATCCCACATATCCCTATATCTATCCCTATCCATACTACACTCCATATCCGTACTTCAACTTCGGCATCATAATTAGATAATTTCTGCTGTCAGGACTGGAAATAGGAAATATGTAACCGCGTTTTAACCTTCATCTACTTGTAGTTTGACGAGTCTCTTTTGTTAAATACTGAGACGGGATGCGATCAATTTTACGCGTCTTACTTCAATTTTGTTATTACTGAACGAAATATCCTTGGGGTGGGATCTTTAGGTGTCTTGCTCAAAGGTATTTTAATCACTTCCAGTTAGCAGCCCTTTAAAACCCAATTAGGTGTTACATAGATTTTCAATCTGATGAACGAAAGTAATGGTAAGATGCAGCTCCGTTCATTGTTTTTTTCTTTAACGCCCCTAAAATAAATTAAAGGGCAACCCTCTGTATTTAGAATTTGATTTCCCCTTTGGGCATCCTTGCGACCGGTAATGTAATATGCGCATTACCATCTTTTCAATTTCAGAATTAATTCATCGGAACTGCACTGCAATCCCTTCACTGTGTTTTTCATTAATAATTGGACTTTCTAGGGTTGATTACTGTCGGCTGGGTATATGTATAAAGTTTAGCGCGAAAAAGGTTTGCGTTCCCTTTAATCCTTATACGTTTCTTATCAAATGAGCAGAATCAATTTGGATGTCCCTTAATGTTTACTGAGTAATTATTATGCTATATTATGAGACTTATATATAATCGATTGGGTCAGAACCTTGGAGATTTCTAAAGACCTTTCGTCGGATGAACGGACTAAACTTCTACAGGTAGCCCGTGAAGCTTTAAAGAACGCGTATGCTCCGTATTCAGAGCTTCGAGTAGGTGCGGCGGTTTTAACTGAAAAGGAGAATATATTCTCTGGGTGTAACATCGAGAACGCTTCATATGGCCTCACTATCTGCGCTGAGCGCACGGCAATCTTTTCTGCTGTTGCAAAAGAAGGCGGAGATAACATGAAGATCCGAGCGATTTGTGTTGTGAACGATAAAGATAGTACCTGTTCCCCCTGCGGCGCATGCAGACAGGTAATCTACGAGTTTGGGCCAAATGCGATTGTTATCTTTAGAGGCCGTGATGGGCTGGTAAGCGCGCATGCTACTGAGCTTTTGCCGGATGGCTTCGTTTCTTACCATCGATCAAATTGATAGAAATTAATACGAACAACAGGCACTAATTACAGGTTATCAAGACGACAAAATTATATATTTAATTGGTGTGTGTCACCAGTTATTTAAAAATATAAAACGAGACTCTGATTGAATTTGGAAGAGTCGGGAGGAAATTGTTGTGATGATAGCAAGATGGCAGATACGGGCGAGATTCGGACATAAAGAGGCGGCTTTGGATTCCATGAAAAGATGGATTAAAGAAGTCGGGTCCCAAATAGGCTGGACTCCGGATAGGGTCAGAGTAATTACCGGTTCTATAGGAGCGTATGAATCGACTATTGAGACCGAGATAATGATCGAGGATTTAAAAGAGCTCGATGATGCCTGGAGCAAATTAGCGAAACTTTCTCCGCACAAAAAATGGGGACAGGAGTTCGAAAAGCTGATTGTTTCTGGAACGGCACGCTGGGAGATATTCAGGGTAGTATCCGATTAATTATATCTTTCGTCCGGACTATACGATGCCTGTTATGTATGTTTCATAAAGGATTGAATAACACCACTTTGACCGTATGCCTTACAGTGGAAAGTTATTCTTCCAGCGAATGGAAGAGTATTTTAGAAAACATGCATTGGCATGCTCCCCCTTATTATTTACCTCTGCAGTGCCTCGGTTAAATAGCAGGGAAAAGTCGGTTTGTGGTCCAGAACGCGATCATAAAATCATATGAACGTAAGAATGATTCTATCGCGAGATTCAATGGTTTCATTGTGTTTCTCGATAATATTCGGACTTTCTGAGGTAGTGTACTGTGGATATATGAGGTTTGCTGCGGCTTCCCCTTTATATTAAAGGAGAAAAGAAACAACACAGGAACCCGCTGTTTCGTTCACTAATTATTATGAATCTTCTATCTTTTGGCTATGTCACGTTACCTAAGAATCCGGTTTTCAAGAGCTTATGACCAATTAGTTGACCGCGGAGTATCATGAGAGAAGATATTATTAAACTTGTTATGTATATAATAAATCGTTTATGATATATGGGTCTAATCGATTCAACACAAACCTTTGTAGTAAACGGTTATGGTGTTGTTGGGCATGGTGTGGGGTTCAAAATTGGACACCGACAAAAGATTTGATTCCTGACAAACCTGAAGGCTGTTACAATGTGCCGGTGTGAATAGGAAAAATCGAAAACTATGATGGGTTTTCATTTAATAACATTTCTAATAGTTCTACAGCTACCTTCTACTTTTTCCAATTCTTCACAAAAAGAAATTGATAACGTGTCAACTGCTTGCTCAAATCCATCTGATTGTAAAATATATCTGGCTCAAAATAATTCCACCGAATCATCAGTGGATATGCGTGAAGCGAAACCAATAGAGGAGGTCTCGGAAAAGTTAGAGTCTGTTTCGAATCCACTTGGGAAGGCTTCGGAATCCATTGAATCGATTTCAAAGCCTATAGAATCATTATCGAAACCCCTTGAGTCAGTTTCGGAACCTCTGAGCTCAGTCTCGAAGCCGCTTGGCTCTGTTTCAAAGCCAGTCGATTCGTACCTCCAACCAGTTGATTCACTTAACAACTCTCAGGAATCCGAATCAGAAATTGAAGAAGGAAAAGAAGAATTGGGAGGCTTGGGGGTTAAGTCTGTTCAGGGTGAAAAAGGGGAAATGGTAAAAGAACCATCGGCAGTTGAAGAAAAGTATAATTCGTCAGATTCCGAGGAGAGTCTTGAAGAACTGTTTAAAGGAAGTGAGAACGTTGATGTAATAGAACAGCATTACGATAGGATAAAGGGCACAGGGGGGACTTATTGCAAGTGGACGGATGAGAATGGAATGATTCACATTGAATCTGGCGAGAAGTGTACAAGGGAATAGAAAAGATAATAAGTCTCAGGCATTAACATTTGATATGACGTTTAACGCGTTATAAGACTTATCTATTGCGGGACTGATCAGGATTCGACAACAAGGTGCGCTCTCGATCATTACAACAAAGGGAAACGAAAGAGAAAAGTCGATACTTGGATGATTGTGGAAGTTCTGGGCTAAAATTTTAGTCTATCGTTTTCCCAACGCCTTCTCTCAAGAGTGGCTCGAGTTCACCCCTCTCGTCCATCTCCATACATATATCGCAGCCGCCTATGAATTTCCCGTTTATAAACAGTTGCGGTATGGTGGGCCAGTCAGAGTAATCTTTTATGCCCTGCCTTATCTCCGGGTCGGCAAGAACATCTACAGTTTCAAAGGGTACGTCATAAGAGTTGATTATCTGTACCACTCGGGCTGAAAAGCCGCACTGGGGAACTTCCTTTGTACCCTTCATATAGAGTATTACTTTATTCTGGTCAATCTGTGATTGAATTTTTTTCATAATATCTTCAGACATTTTTTTACTCCTTATTTTGTTTTCTTTCCCACTGTTGAGGTGTGTAGGTTTTCAGAGAAAGGGCGTGTATTTGTTCTTTCATTGCATCACCGAGGGCGTTATAGACTATCTGATGTTGCTCGATCAGGCTCTTACCCTCAAAATCCCGAGAAACAACAATGGCTTCGAAATGAGTACCATCACCCTGAACAGCTACGGTAGAACTGGGTAGCCCCTTTTCTATCAAGACCTTTATTTCTTCTGGGTCCATCAGGTTTATTATATAATCTTTAAATCTCCTTTCAAGTAAAGGATAGCAACCCGATGCTTGAAATTTTGGACTTATAATAGAAATGCGGAAATTAAAATGGCCAGTTTTGGTGATAGTCGTATTGACTGCTTCTGTTGTTATCTCTATTTATTCCATAGTTAGAAAGACTCGGCCGACTCTCGAAGGCTCGCTAGTAGTTGCAGGCCTTGCTTCCCCTGTAAAGGTCGTTAGGGATATTCACGCAATTCCACACATATTTGCTGAAAATTCCCGCGATCTGTTTTTTGCTCAGGGTTTTGTGACGGCGCAGGACCGACTCTGGCAGATGGATCTAACCAGAAGGATTGCTCTTGGAAGGCTATCTGAGATACTTGGTGAGCAAACCGTAGAAATGGATTATTTCTTAAGGGCATTAGAAATAGGTGAGCTGGCAAAAAAAATCTATGGCTACCTGGATAATGAGACAAAATCTGAACTTTTAGCTTTTGCAGATGGGGTAAACGGTTTTATAGATTCGGGGAAGAAACCAATCGAATCATTAATCTTAAGGTACAAAATCGAGCCATGGAATCCGACTGATAGTATATCGATCCATCTGCTTTCCGCCCTTGATCTTTCTATTAATATGGATGAAGAGATATTTATGTATCAGGCTCTTAAGGTGCTAGGGGAGGAGAAGGCAAAGGGTCTCTTCAATGGTCTTCAGGAAAAGGCATTCAGGGGTATGCAAAACATGAAGAAAGGCATGAAGATAGATTCTGATTTTATGAATGGATACAGAATTTCCAAGCAGAGATTTGGGCTTTTCAGCGGACGTGGGGCCAGCAACGGCTGGGTTGTAGACGGTACCAAATCGGAGAGCGGAAAGCCCATGCTTGCCAACGATCCCCACTTAAGAATACAGATTCCTTCAGTCTGGTACGAAGTTCATCTAAAAGCACCGGGAATTAATGTTATAGGAGCCACATTTCCAGGTACGCCCTATGTAATAATTGGGCATAACGAGAAGGTAGCATGGGGATTTACTGATTCAATGGCCGATAGAGTAGATCTATTTATAGAAAAGCTCAACCCTGATGACACTACCAAGTATTGGTTTGAGGATCATTGGGAAGATATAAAAACAAAGAAGCCTGAGATAAGGGTTAAAAAAAATTCTGGTTATAAAACTCTTGCGAAAGAGATAAATTACACCAGGCATGGTCCGATCATAAACCCTTTTAGGGAAGGACTCGAAGATATTCTTTCTATGAAATGGAGCGCCGGTGAGGTTATGGATCGGACACTCATCGGGCTTTCAAAGTTGAACAGGTCTAGAAATGTGGGGGAAATAATTTCAGGAGGTAAATATGGAAAGATCTACACCGAAAACATGATATTTGCCGATGTGGATGGTAATATCGGTTATCAACTCATCGGTGGGATTCCTATCAGACTAAAAGGAAGCGGTAAGTTTCCCGTTCCAGGCTGGTCCGGGGAATACGAGTGGAGGGGTTTTATTCCGGATGAAGCTCTTCCATATTCACTCAACCCATCTTCACATTTCGTAGTTACTGCAAACAACAAGTTAATAGGAGATGATTATCTATATCTAATTTCAAACTCGTATGCCTCACCCTATCGCGGTCAAAGGATAATTGCCCTACTCAATGAAAAAGATAGACTGTCAATTAAGGATTTCGCAAAGATGCAGGCTGACGTGTACTCTCTACCAGCCAGGTTATTTGTCCAGAGCATAAGGGGAGTAGAAACTAATGATCCTGACGTTAAATGGGCATTAGACGAACTTTCAAATTGGGATTTTGACGTAACCAGCAAGAGTATAACTGCCCTATTATATGAAGTGACGAGGTTTTATCTTCTGAGAAATACGTTTGAAGATGAATTAGGAGAAATTTTTCCAAGATTTCTGGACAACTTGGAATTTAATCATAAATTTGTGGATGGTGTCGTTGCGGATCCCGGTGCAGTATGGTGGGACAACGTGGGTTCTGAAGAGATAGAAACAAGAGAAGATATTGTCTTAAAGAGTATAAACGATGCCCTCGGGGATATTAAAGGAAAACTCGGAGAGAAAGGGGTAAATTGGGCATGGGGTGCTATCCACAAATACAAGTTCGAACATCCTCTAGGGAAGGTTAGGATTCTGAATCATATATTCGACCCAAAGCCCATGCCGGCCGGAGGGGATAGGGATACAATCAACAATTCCTCCTTCAGTTATGAAAGTCCATTTGGAGTAAATTGGATTTCCTCCTATAGGGTGATTGTGGATTTATCAGAAATGGGTAAAGCCATTTCAATGAACTCAACCGGGCAATCGGGTGATCCTCTGAGCAAGTTCTATGCTGACAATATTAGAAAATGGGCACGCGTGGAGTATAAGACTTTGTTTTTTGACAAGGAGAGTATTGAGAGAAACAATTGGAAGCAACTTTGGTTGGTGCCTCAATCAAGCATAAACTAGCTTTAAATTTGATTAAATTGCAATTTAGTTTAATTTTTAATTAATACTTGGAATAATCGGAGGTAAAGATGATGGCTGCGAGCTCATATGTACTGATAAATTTGTCTGGGCCACAGACAAAAAATGCGGTTAACAAGATTAAGAGGATAAAGGGTGTGAAGTCTGCTCACATCATCGCGGGTCCTTATGATCTTGTAGCTTTTGTGGAAGGTAAGACTGAGAAGGAAATCGGTGATCTTGTGATATCAAAGATTAGAAAGACGCAAGGTGTTACAAATACGGTGACATGCTTTGTAGTGGCTTAGTAATAATTGGTGTTATTAAAATAGTTTTGTAAAAATATCCTGAAGGCTGTAGAATTTGATTTATGAGCTTAAAGGCCATAATCATTGTGCTGATTCTTATTGGTATAATTTATTTTGGTGTTTCCAGGCTAATGGACAGTCTCAATGATGTACAGGATGTTTCGACTTCATATTTAAGAGAAACCATAGGCGCCAAAAAGAAGGCTAGGGACGTAGTTGAAAAGAGCAGGGAGCAGGTACAAAAAAGGGAGCAAATGGTAGACCACGAGTAGGAATTACTAGGATTAGAGACTGTATTTTGCACGCTGAGTATTTGAAAGTTTGGATCTTATCAGAACATACCTTTTTAATTTCTAATTATATTGATGAAAATTTCTTGGATTTTAAAATTTCTCACCCTTGTTTTATCTTTGCTGAAATACGGTAATCGGTTGTCTATTGTTAATCACCCAATAAAGCTAAAAATGGCGAGAGTAAATGAAGGTTAAGGAAATTATGACGACTCCTGTTATAGTGGGTAATGAGGAGAATACATTAGAAGAAATCGCTCACATAATACTGGATAATAAAATAGGTTGTGTCCCGATTGTTGGAAAGGATGGAAAGATGGTAGGGATAATAACGGAGACTGATTTTATGGTAAAAGAACGCTGTGTTCCTTTTTCCAGGTTCAATGCTCCTCAGTTATTTGGTAAGTGGATGCCTGAAGAAGGTGTCGAGCAAGCTTATAAAACCGCAAGGGAATTGGTGGCGAAAGATATCATGAGCAAGCGTGTTGTGAGTGTTACCGAAGAGGATGGGGTTGATGAAGTAATAAAAAAAATGCTCAAGCATGATTACAATCACATACCGGTAATGCGCGACGGGGTCCCTGTCGGAATTGTGACAAGGCATGATATTTTGAAGATGACGTTGGATAAAGAGCTAGTCTAACTTCTGTGCGGTATATAATTCTTTTTACTATTGACCATGGCAAAGTTCGGGGTTCGACCTGAAAAGGAAGACAGGCTTTATGAGCGAATGAAAGAGTTAGGCATCAGCGAAGAAGACATCAAAGAGACTTTCATCCGTTCCGGTGGTCCTGGCGGACAGAGTGTGAACAAGACCGCAACGTGCGTGCAGATTAAACACATTCCTACCGGAATCGTTGTAAAATCACAACAGGGGCGCTCGCAGGCTTTAAACAGATTTTTGGCAAGGCGTCTGCTCGTTTCTAGAATTGAAAAAAGTCTGCTTGGAAAGGAGTCACTTGAGCACAAAAGGATCGAAAAGATCCGGAAACAAAAACAAAGACGAAAGAGAAGAACTGAGAAGAGGCTTAAAAAGAGTTTTACGACTAAACTGGTTTGATTGCGTCGCCAAACAAACCAACCCAAAGGGAAATTTAAAAGGAAGGCAAGTAAAAGCCTTCAGAGGTGAGGTTTGGCAATTAACAAAAAAGAGTAAGGGCGAGTTAAACTTAAGCTATGCTTGAAGGAAAAGGGGCTTTTTTATCAAGGAAATATGTGGTCAGAGAGGAAAGTTTCGTGTTGACATGAGCTTATCTCTGCTGGATAATCCATAAACAAAGGTTTATCCATAAAATGCTATAAAACCTGTTTTGGATTCATGGAAAAACTCGACGGTAAACTTGCGGAGATTCGTGATTACTGGAATGATTACATAACCGACATCAGGTTAGCTAAATCCCCAGTTGGCACAAAGGAATTTTTTGATGAGCTGGACACCTACCGCTTCGGGCGGTCGGGGTATCTACTACCTATTGTCGAAGCGAGAAATCTAAAAGGGAAACGCTTGTTGGATATAGGATGCGGGGTCGCACTTGAACTTGTCCAGTTTGCAAAAGCGGGGGCTATTGTTACAGGCATCGATCTTTGCGCCAGACCCATTGAGCTGGCAAAAAAAAATTTCGCTCATAATGGGGTTGATGGGAACCTCCTTGTGATGAATGGGGAGGGTCTGCAATTCGAAGATAACAGTTTTGATTACGTTTATTCAAGAATGCCGTTACAATACACAGAAAGCCCCGATAAAATGGTGGCTGAATTATACCGAGTGCTCCGGAAGGGAGGCGTGGCAACGCTAATTGTTTTCAACCGGTATTCCTGGCTAAACCTAGCAGCAAAGCTGTCGGGTGAAAACCTTTTGCACCAGCGTGCGCCGGTATTCAATCTCTACTCTGCAAAAGAATTTGGCAAGCTTCTGAGTTGCTTTAAAGAGCTGGCTATCACTACTGAAAGGCTACCAACGAAGACTACAGGGTATCCTGGGTTTTTTGTTTCCATGTACAATCATTTATTTGTTCCTGCTGTCAAATTGGTACCAGAGACTATGTTAAAATCAATTGGCGCTCATATTGTCGCTAGGGCAGTTAAGTAAATTCGTCTAATCATGGACATATGACCGGCATTTGGAGGGCGATCAATAGTCGATTAGTGCGGTGACCTATACGTTTGAGGTGCCTTTTGGTCGGCTTAGCCTATGATAAGTACCTAAAGATATTCAAAAACATCTATCATATTTCCCAATCTCTTTTCCATAGCATTAAAAGAATAGAAGGTTCTCTTTCTAACTGAATTTTCCGTCGGTTAATGTTATCCGAGATGAATCCTAAAATCACACTCTCTAATCTTTTCCATGGCTAACCAAAGAGGTGTAAGGAAAATTCCGTATTCGGGGTTAAGCTAAAAAACTTTGCCCATGCTGGTCATGTTGAAGTTGATATTTTTGTATAAAGTATAAATTATATTCTAGTTCCGGTTTTATTCGTTAAAAGGATTCCTACTATTGCTTCAATTTCATCTATACTTTGAGTGGATGTTATAATATTTGACTTTCTTTATAAAAACTCATCATATTTGTTTGGCCTATTTAGGTTTAATTTGATCAGCAAAAGTCTGGGGGGCCTTTGAATCAGATACCAAATATAGCTGAACATCGTGACAGTCTCCAAAGTATAGATCTGTCTATCGTAATTCCCGTTTTTAATGAAGCGGAGAATCTTGGACTCCTTTGTTCTCAACTTAAGCTTGTGCTGGAAAGGTTAGACAAGACGTATGAGGTAATATTGATTGATGATGGTAGCACAGATTCAAGCTTCGAGATAATGCATAAATTGAGTAAAAGTGACGCTCGGTTAAGGGTTATAAGATTCCGTCGAAACTTTGGTCAATCGGCGGCGTTTTCGGCGGGTTTCGACTACGCAAGTGGGAATGTAATTGTGACCATGGATGCGGACTTGCAGAACGACCCAGCAGACATTCCAAATTTACTGAGGAAATTGGAAGACGGATATGACGTGGTTAGCGGTTGGAGAATCAATCGAAGGGATGGATATCTCACCAGACAATTACCCTCCTGGATAGCAAATTTCATAATATCCACTATTACCGAGGTTAAGTTGCATGACTATGGATGTTCTTTGAAAGCATACAGACGAGAGGTGGCGAAAAATATTAAATTGTATGGTGAAATGCATCGATTTATCCCCGCGCTTGCCAGCTGGATGGGTATTAGAGTAGGCGAAATTCCAGTAAACCATGCGCCAAGGAAATCTGGTAAATCAAAATACGGCATTACGCGTGCTGTCAGGGTTCTCCTGGATCTCGTGACTGTGAAATTCTTGTTGGGTTATTCTACGAGACCTATACAAATATTTGGTTTATTGGGTGGAATATGCTTTTTATTGGGTGTGATTATAGGAACTTATCTTTCAATTTTAAAGATCTTTTTTGGTCATCCGCTAAGGGACAGACCACTCCTTCTTCTATCCATATTGCTTTTTATTTTCGGTGTGCAACTTATAACCATGGGTTTACTTGGTGAACTTGTTGTAAGAAATTATTATGAGTCACAAAACAAGCCTACCTATATGGTTAAAGAGATTTTGGGGATTATAGAGAATAAAAAAAGAAAAGAAGGGAAAACTTGACCAGGTTTTTTGCAATTGATAATGAGTCATGAAAATCTTGATGATCGCACCGGAGCCTTTCTTCGAACCTCGGGGGACCCCTTTTTCAATCTTAGGGAGATTGAAAGCCTTATCACGGCTGGGACATAGTGTTGATCTCTTAACTTATCATGTCGGGGATGACGTCGTAATAGAGGGGATAAGGATTTTGCGGACTCCGCAATTGAGATTTATCAGAGAAGTGCCTATAGGCCCGTCTTATAGAAAAGTTCTGCTTGATATATTGCTGGTCGTAAATGCATTTATAATGCTGGTTAAGGAAAGATATGATTTGGTGCATACTCACGAGGAGGCTTCCATCTTTGGGACGGTTCTCGCCAAAGTTTTCGGGATTCGTCACCTTTATGATTTTCATTCTTCAATTCCTCAAGTAATGAGAAATTTTGTATCTCGTCAATTTCTCTTACTTATACCTGCCCTTGAATGGATCGAAAGATTGGTAGTTAATGCGAGCGATGGTGTTATCGCGATTTCACCAGCCTTGCGCGATTATGTGAGAACAATTAATAAAAGTGTTCCAATAATGGTTATCGAAAATATAATAGAGGCTCTGGATCAAGAGTCGATTACTGCTGAAAAAATTAGTGAATTCGAAAACACATATTCCCAGTTTAACGGTAAAAAGATTGTTCTGTATACCGGAACATTTGAGCCCTATCAGGGGTTGGAACTACTTATCTCTTGCGCCGAGCGGGTTCTTCAGCATAGAAAAGACGTAATATTCGCATTAGTCGGAGGGAAAAAACATCAGATTGATAAATTGCGTGAAATTGTCGTAGGGCTTGGAATTTCTTCACATTTTTACTTCACGGGTATACGTCCACCTGCAGAAATGCCCCTTTTCATGAATATTGCTCAAACATTAGTGTCTCCAAGGCTTAATGGTAACAACACGCCTTTAAAAATTTATAGCTATCTGCAGTCCGGGAAGCCAATCGTTGCCACAAACATTACCGCACACAACCAGATATTGAACGATGACATTGCCATTCTTGTTGACCCTGATCCGGATTCGATGGCGCAGGCGATACTTTCGGTTTTAGATGATTCTTCGCTTGCGACAAAATTAGGTGCGCGGGCTAGACTTTATTTTAAGAGTCGCTGTAGCTTTCGGGAATATATAGATAAAACTGAAGAAATACTCGATATGGTTTATGAGCGGCGTTCATAAAGCATTTTTAATGATTGTTATAGCACATGTTGTTTTAATTGGGATAATATTTTGACCTAGATGAATAAACATTCATATGAATTGGTGCAGAGTTTAATACTATGAATAATGGTTTTTCACTTAAGAATTCTTCAGAGAGAGTCATATTTGAACCAAACTCTAAGTCGGTGATTGAAGCAATCCAAGGAGTACTAAAATAAGAATATACACGATGTTAATGTGGCAAGAAGCGAATTGGGCACTAGAGAGTTCTTTGCTGAACTGGAGCTATGTCATTTTGAAAAGCTTGATTATTTACCGAGGGTTGTTAATTATAGCGCTTATTATGATATGACGTTATTGGAGGTGGGGTGCGGACTTGGGTTTGATTTAGGGCGTTTTGCCAGTGGTGGCGCATTTGTTACTGGAATTGATATAAGTGAAAAAACTATTGAGTTAGCGAGAAGGAATTTCAAAATTCATGGTATCGACGGTGGACTGTCACCAATGAATGGAGAGAATCTGCAATTCAGCAATTGCAGTTTAGATGTAGTGTATTCCCATGGAGTGCTAAGCTATACCAATGATGCGAAACAAATGATTAATGAAGTTCACCGAGTGTTCAAGCCCGGTGGCGAGGCAATCTTAATGATGCATCATCGAAATTCATGGCTTTTCTATCTTGCGGACTTATTCGGTTTTAAGTTAGAATGTGAGAATGCACCGGTTTTTAAGACTTATTCGATTGGGGAGATTAAGAAGATGCTGGTAAATTTTTCTTTTGTAGAGACTCTCACCGCACGATTTCCTGTTAAGACGCGAGTACATAAAGGCATTATGGGAAGAGTGTATAATTATTTATTTGTGCTTGTGTTCAAACTCCTTCCAAAGTCAATGGTAAATTCAATCGGAGCGCATCTCATGGCACGGGCTAATAAGTAGATATGAAAAGGAATTTAATCAAATTGGCTTCAAATGAATACGATCTGCTTGTGATCGGAGGTGGTATTTATGGTTCCTGTGTCGCATGGGACGCTTCTTTAAGAGGCCTTTCAGTTGCTCTGGTGGAGAAAGGAGATTTTGGCCACGCAACCTCGTTTAACACACTTAGAATAATCCATGGCGGGTTTCGTTATCTACAATCCTTAGCTGTTTTGAAGGCACGTCAATCATTCTATGAGCAGATGGTTTTCATGAGAATCGCACCCCATCTGCTTCATCCTCTTCCAGTGCTTGTCCCAGCCTACAGACACCTGATGCAGGGGAAAGAAGCACTTTCATTTGCGTTAAAGATTTACGATAAATTAGTTTGCAGAGCTTCTCACGAAGAATATCAACCAAGAATACCTAGGGGTCGAACCGTGACGAGAGAAGAATGTCTCGAAGCTTTCCCTGATATTGAAACGAAGGGCCTTACCGGTGGTATCATTTTTTACGATTGCCAGATTCCTAACTCGGAGCGACTGATTATTTCAATTGTAAAATCTGCTGTGGAATATGGGGCCGATTTTGCAAATTACGTTGAGGTTCAGGGCTTTTTAAAAACTAAAAGTCGGATAGAGGGTGTAAAGGTAAAGGACCTAATTACGGGGGATGAATTTACAGTTCGGGCAAGGTTTATTGTAAATACGGCCGGACCCTGGCTCCAAAGAATTTTGGGACTTCTCGAAAGGAAGGATTTTCAAAATAATTGTCGGTGGCTTTCAAAGGCCTTCAATTTAGTTGTAAAGCGCAAATTTCACAATGATTTCGGACTAGGGATTTATTGCCAAGCCCAAAACCATAAGACTTCACAATTATTGGGCAAAAGATCACGTTATTTATTCATCACACCGTGGAATAATTATTCCTTGATTGGTACTGAGCATCTACCATTTGAAGATAATCCGGATAACTTATCCATTACTGAAGATGAGATGACAAACTTTCTCAGGGAGATCAATGAAGCCTGTCCGCAGGCATCATTGGGATTAGAGGATGTGCGCTTTGTATATAAGGGATGCCTTCCCACTATTCCAACAAACAGAGGTTCGTTACATCTTGCCTCGAAATACCGGATATACGACCATGGAAGGGACCAGGGTTTAGAAAGGTTTCTATCGGTAAGTGGAGTAAAATTTACGGAAGCAAGACACGTTGCGGAGAAAGTGGTAGACCTTGTTTTCAGTAAGTTAAATAAGAAACCGCTAAGATCTCGTACATCGGTAACCCCTGTCTATGGCGGCAAGCTCCAGTGGTTTAACGAATTCTTAAAACAAGAGACTAGTCGTAATCTCTATAAATTAGATACTATTGATATTGAAAGACTTATCTCAAATTATGGTTCAGCATATACCGAAGTACTCAAATATCTTGAGAATGGTGAGGAATCGGAATCACTACATTCCAGTGATTTAATTCGGAAGTCCGAGATTTTACATGCGATTCACGAAGAGATGGCTCAAAAGCTAGGCGATTTTGTTTTTCGTCGTACTGATTTGGATATTGGCGACCAAATTAATTGTGAAGATATAACGACATGTGCCAAAATAATGGCTCAAGAGTTAAATTGGAGTAGCGGTAAAATCAAAGAAGAGGTAGGTGAAGTAACAACTGTATTGTCTTCATTAAACTTGAATGGATAAACCCCAAATATATCAACAGAAGGAATATGCTAAAGGATATGACGACGATAGATATGGTGGAGAATTTGGCCAATATTTACACGATTTGGATCTTAACACATTCTTGTCTTTAATGGATTTGTCTTACATAAATGTTCTCGATGTAGGAGCCGGCACAGGAAAAATTTCAATTCCTCTTGCTGTACAATCTCGGCATGTTGTTGCAGTTGACTCATCAGAGGAAATGATCAAAATTCTAAGCATGAAGGCAAAAAAAGGTGATGTCCAATTAGAAACCATCATTTGCGATGCCCACCGCCTTTGTTTTGATGATAAAGCATTTGATTGCGCTGTTTCTTCACGTTTATCGATGCATTTAGACGATTGGAGAAAAGCAATCTCAGAGCTTTGTAGGATTTCCGCAGTCGCTACAATAATAGATTTTCCGCCATGCTTAAGTTTTGCTGGTTTGAGTTCAGTCCTAAGAAATATAAAGTGCTTTTTTATTCCAACTATTCAAACTTACAAGACTTTCTATATAAAAGACGTGGTTGATCAATTTCATAAACATGATTTTGGGATCGAAGTTTCTTTTTTAGCAATGGGATGGATACGATGCGTACTTATCTTGATTTCTATGATTCCTATCTCCATTGCTGGGCTTGGAATAAGAGAGGGTTCCCTCATTCTGTTGTTAAGATCATTTGGCACCATTGATGAAGAAGGATTAGCATTTTCGCTATTGGTCTTTGCCGTAAGTGTTGTTTTGGTGGGGCTGATCGGGAGCTTGATAGGAGGAAAGAATTTATTTCGATCAAAATTTAGCCGATAGTTTTTAAAACTTGGTTTTAGCCCAACAGTGGAATGTGAGGTTATGATATGTCAGCTATCTACGGATTAGTTGGTGAAGTAGATAAAGTTCTGTTGAGTTCAATGGGGGATCGACTACTACATCGAGGTAGGATTAGGTCTGAATGCGCACCTAAACATGATGTCATGTTAGGAGAGTATATCGGCGGAGATGATGAGACTCCGCTAGTCAATGAAAGAATTACATTGGTTGCGGATGCGGAGATATATAATGTTGATGAACTAAGGGAAAGATTAGTGTCTCGTGGTCGTAAGTTTGAAACCGAAAGAGATGAAGAAGTAGTACTACATGGCTATTTAGAATTCGGACCGACTATATTCAGGTACATTAATGGTGATTTTGCAATTGCACTCTGGGATTCTGATCGCTCACTATTATTATTAGCAAGAGACGCAGTTGGTTCTAAACCTCTATATTTCTGGCATGGAAAAGGACGCTTCGCTTTTTCATCAGAATATAAGGGCTTGCTAGCGCTACCAGATATTCCTGCTTTGGTAGATCTCAATGTCTTGCAATACTTACAAAATTCAAAATACATTCCACATAATCGGGCGCTAATCAAAAATATCTGTTCTGTTCCTTCTGGACATTATCTTGAATTTATCGAAGGAAACTATAGAAAGAGCCGTTACTGGGATCTCGGTGTTAACGTAAAGAACTTATCTATTAATGAACATGCTCGAATACTACGCGATAATTTTTTAAATGCTGTTAAGAGAAGAGTTTTTGATTTGTCTAGTGTTGGTGTTCTACTAAGCGGAGGCATAGATTCTTCATCAATTGCTTCAGCTATACGTTATGTACGGCCTGAAATTCCTCTGCACACCTTTACCTGCGGGTATGGATCAAAAGATCCAGAAGTCTTAACGTCCGAAATTCTTGCAGGGGCAGTACAGTCGTCCCACCATTCTCTGATGGCAGATCCCGAAGATATACCAAGACTCTTGCCTCATATTGTATGGCACCTTGAAGATCCAATTGGTAGTAGTGAGAATCTATTGACCTTTAAGGCATCTATGTATGCCGCCAAACATGTTGATGTTGTTTGCAATGGTTTTGGAGCTGACAGTCTTTTCGGAGGAATGCCTAGGTACAAAATCATCAAGTTGATTCAGTGGTTCCCTTGGCTGAGAACTCCTTTGGAAGAATTTTACAACTATACTCAATATAGCTCGATTCCTTCTAGCATGATTGGTCGGGCCTTAAAAATTGCTTATTATCGAGGTTCGGATTCGTCTCCACCTTCAATAAATGGATTATCTACACCCTTGTCAGTTGAGCAACTACCGAAAGCTAAGCACGAATTATTGAACCACGTTTTAATAGAGGTGGTAAAAAATGATCTGTCTAAAGCCTTTCCTAAGGCGGATAGGTTGTGTGTAGCACATGGATTGAGAATTCGACACCCATTTACGGATCTTAATTTAATAGAACATGCCTTTACGATTTCAGATCGTTATAAGATTCGTTATTGGCGAGAAAAGCATATATTGCGAGAGGCTTTGAAGGATTTATTACCCAAAGAGGTACTAAATCGACCAAAATTCCCCCAGGCCATGAAAAGCGATCTCCTCCTAAGCGATGTACTAGAGGAATTATCCTGTCAAGTTCTTTCACCCGAATCAGTGCGATCTCGTGGTTTTTTCAGTATCTATGATATTGAGCGGATGAGAAAGCGTTTTTCAAATAAACCATACACCAAAGAACAATCGATGCGGCTGTGGACTGCGATTATGACAGAGCTTTGGGCGCAAGTTTTTTTAGATCATAGAGGAGAACCGATCAATTAATTAAGGTTTTACGAATAATAGGGAAGTTGGCGGGTTTCGCTATCTACAATCATTAGATATTCTGAAGTTACGTCAATCATTCAGGGAACAGATGGTTTTAATGAAAATTGCAGCACATCTTGTTCATCCTCTTCCAGTTTTTATCCCAGCCTATGGACATTTTATACACGGAAAAGAGATACTTTCGCTAGGATTTAAGGTGCATGATCATCTAGTTTGCGGAGTTCCGCATGATGACGATGAACCGAAAATACCTCGGGGTGGTACTGTGTCGAGAGAAGAATGTCTCCAAACTTTTCCTGATATAGAGAGAAAACGTCTTAGTGGTGGTATCATTTCTTACGATTGCCAGCTTTCCGATTCGGAGCGGTTTATTATTTCGCTTGCCCAATCGGCTGCCAAACAAGGCGCCGATGTGGCGAATAATCTCGAGGTAATAGGTTTTATAAAAAATAAAAATCGTATTCGGGGTGCAAGGATAAAGGACATCCTTACCGGAGACGAATTTGATTTTCGAGCAAGTTTTGTTGTCAGTACATGCGGACCCTGGCTTCAAAGTATTCTGGGACTTATTGAACAATCTCCGGAGAAGCGTTACGGGTTTTCAAAGGCCTTCGACTTAGTCGTGAAGCACAAATTTCTCAACGATATCGCAATAGGTATTCGTACCCAGATCAAGAACTATAAGACTTCAGAATTGTTGGGTAGAAGATCACGCTATCTATGTATTACTCCTTGGAAGAATTATTCCTTGATCGGGACTGAGCATCTGCCATTTGAAGATAATCCGGATAATTTATCCATTCCTGAACATGAGATTACAAACTTTCTAAGGAAGATCAGTGAAGCCTATCCGCAGGCATCGTTGGGATTAGAGGATGTACGCTTTGTGTATTAGGGATGCCTTCCAACTATTGCCGCCAAAAGAGGTTCGTTACATCTTGCCTCGAAATTCTGTATATACTACCATGGAAGGGACAAGGGTTTAGAAAGATTTCTATCGGTAAGTGGCGTAAAATTTACCGAAGCAAGACACGTTGCGGAGTAAGTTGTCGATCTTGTTTTTGCTAAGTTAAATAGGAAATTACCAAATTCTCATTCCTCAGCGACCGCGGTATACGGGGGAGACATGGAGTGTTTCAATGATTGTATTTTGGGTGAGATTCGTAGGAAGATCTTTGGATCAAGTCCGATCGACGTGCAGAGACTTATCTCAAGCTATGGCTCCATTTATGCTGATGTTCTTGAGGGCATTGATAAACCGAGACAGTTGGGCTTTGAAAATACCAGTGAATTATTAAAGAAGGCAAAAATTTTGCATGCAATTCGTGAAGAGATGGCTCATAATCTAAGCGATGTCCTATTTCGCCGCACTGAGTTGGGTATTGACGGCCAAATTAATTGTAAAGATATAATGACACGTGCCGAAATAATGGCGCAAGAGTTAAATTGGAGTAGCGGTAAAATCAAAGAACAGGTAGGAGAAGTAACAACAGTATTATCTTCATTAACTTTGAATGGATAAGCCCGATATATATCAGCAAGAGGATTACGCTCAAGATTATGACGAAGACAGATACGGTGGAGCATTTGGTCAATACTTACACGATTTGGAGCTTAATACATTCTTGTCTTTAATAGATTTGTCTTACATAAATGTTCTCGATGTAGGAGCCGGCACAGGAAAACTTTCAATTCCTCTTACTATACAATCCCGTCATGTCGTTGCAGTTGACTCTTCAGAAGAAATGATCAAAATTCTAAGAATCAAGGCGAAAAAACGTGATGTTGAATTAAAAACCATTATTTGCGATGCTAATCGCCTTTGCTTCAATGAAAAAGCGTTTGATTGCGTTGTTTCTTCACGTTTATTGATGCATTTAAAAGATTGGAGAGAAGCGATCGCAGAGCTTTGTAGAATTTCCAGGGGTGCTGCAATAATAGATTTCCCCCCATGCTTAAGCTTTGCTGGTTTGGGTTCGCTCTTAAGAAAGTTAAAACGCTTTCTTATTCCAGATACTCAAACTTACAAGGCTTTTATTATAAGAGACGTGATTGATGAGTTTCATAAACATGATTTTGAACTGGTTGTCATAGAAAGACAATTTTTTCTACCGTATGCCTTTCACCGGTGGCTTAACCTACCCTGGCTTTCTGCTAAGATCGAGAAATTGTTTATGAGATTTGGTCTTGTGAAGCTGATTGGAGCACCCGTTATACTGAAAGCAATAAGGAAAAATAAATAAGGAAATTGGATACGATGGAGATGCAGTTTTCGAAAAGGAAGAGAGCGGAAGAACTGTGGAGATTTTATGAGTAATAAATTATTCGATCGATTTATGATATGTCACATAAGTGCTCTTGATTCTAGGAGAATCAATAAAAAGCATACCCCTTTCTTGGCGGATTCGTTCAATGGATATCCGTCGGTGACAATAGAGACGATTCCTGAGGTTGACTTGGATCCAACCATTATGACTGGCGTATATCCACATACGCATAAAATGTGGCAGGTCCGCTTAAAGGATGCGTCGGGGCCTGGCTTCGGGCCGACATTAACAGACGGGGTACCTGAAGTATTAACGTCCACATTTCAATGCCTCGTCCACCTTTTCACCGGTTCATTTGATTTGGCTGGTGTTCCCAGTTGGCGGCGTAGGCGATTTGAAATAAGTAAAACAAGGTTCATGAAGAGGAGTGTAAGGGGGTTTCTGAGGCTAAATGGAATAGACACATATCTTAATGTAGTTGGTGAGAAAGACTGCAGCTTTATATATAATGAGAGGTTCGATGAATTATTTTCGGTATTGACAAGTCTTTCTCCTTTGAAGCACAAGCTCCAATTAGTGCAGATACATTCCTTAGACACCTTGCAACATTGGAATTTGGATAATCCGAATTACATTCAGACTTCCTATGGGGAGATTGATCGCTTTGTCAAAGAGCTTCATAATCAGTGCAGGAAGAATGGTATCACTCTTATGGTCTTATCCGATCATGGTCAGGAACCCGTTAAACGTAGCATTAATATACTCAAATTATTGAGAAAAATGGGGATACCTAAGCATGAGTATACCTATTATATCGAGGCTCCTAAGGCGAGGTTCTGGTTTCATTCGGATCGTGCTCGTGAGACTATTCTTGAGAAGCTCTCGTCTATACAGAATTCTACGCTTTTATCATATCGGGACCTCCATAAATATAATGTCAGATTCGAGGAGGAGAGTTTTGGCGAATACTATCTCATTGCAGAGCCCGGTTATATCTATTTCCCAAATGATTTTTACCATCCCTTGGCAAATATATTTTTAGGAGTTACAGACAGGCAACAACGAAGCCGTCTCTCTAGCCCGCAATATCGTGGCTACCATGGTTACCTGCCACATAATGAGTCTGAAAAAGGGTTCATGATTCTTTTGGATGACTGTTATAAAGCCTCGAAAAAAGCGGTGAAGATTATAGATGTCGCGCCAACTGTGTTACGGTTGCTGGGATACGAAAAGCCGGATTATATGATAGGTAATTGTGTGTTTTATATTTAACTTCACCAGTCTAGATCTTGCTCATTCTTCCGTCGTAGAAGGACTATAATTTATCTATATGGCTTTAAGTGGAATGATAAGAAAAAGGATATTGTGGACTGGACTTAGGGCATTTATTGCTTTTGGCATCCTCTATTATCTTTTTAGAAAAGTTCCTATTTCTCATGTCATAGGCACCCTTGCCAGCGCGAATTCAAACTACCTTTTTTCGTCTCTGCTAGTAACAATTCTGATAAGCCTGCTTGTTTCATACCGTTTGAAGTTTTTAGCAGAAAATCAGGGTATCCCAGTAACTACTTTACAAGCGTTCGAGATTAATACGGCGGCATTATTCTATAGACTATTTTTGCCAGGGGGTAATATAGCCGCAGGAGTCATTCGCTTTTATAAATTGTCATCACCGAATAGGAAAATGACGGAAGCCTTAGCCGCGCTCGCTTTCGATCGGATAATTGCAACAATCGCCCTGTGTATCGTGGGTATAAGCTTCTGGTTCATTCATTTTCCTTCTAATTCGGGCTATATTGCTCTGGGCATGAGTTTTGTTTTGACGGGATTGATCCTGGTAAATTTCGTTGTGTTTTTTGACAGAAGTTCAATTTTATTGAAAAAACTGTCGGAATTATTGGACCTAACTTTACTTTCGTCGGCTATATCGAGGCTTGTGACCATAATAAATTGTTTTAGGAGATTATCTTCAAATTCTATTGCCTTTATATTAACGCTATCTTTAACTTCACAGGTTCTCGGAGTAGTCGTTTACTATCTGTTGGCATTAGCGTTGAATATTGAGATTTCATTCTTTGCAATGGGCTGGATAAGGTGTGCGGTAGTTTTGATCACAATGATACCAATATCAATATCTGGGCTGGGAGTAAGAGAAGGGTCGCTGCTCCTGCTATTAAAGCCCTATGGTGTAGATAATGATGAATCCCTGGCTTTCTCGTTTCTAATATTTATCATAACAGTTGTGATGATAGGGGTAATTGGTGGACTACTAGAAGGTTTAAGATTTCTTCTAAAGGATGTTTGATTTTCCTAGAAATTATTTTAGATTGAGAAGATGTAAGCATGGATGCTTTTATGTTCTGTTAATAGAATTAGTCCTATAATAAAATATCGCGTTCGTTCGCTGCCATGAGGATCATACATATTATTAGTCGTATCAGCGCTGACTAACTTTCCTTAGATGGCACATAGATATTTTGTGTTAATTCGCTTCGCATCAAAGGGTTCTATAAAAAGCATATCATCTTTTCCATATCCGAGTGGAGATTATATGTTAATTAACCAATATCAGGAATCCTCTATAGGTTCCTCAGGCCTTTTGGGGAATTAGCCAATTAAATACTATGGGGAAATTAAATATTGATGTAAATCTGATTCACTGGTTATTGCTAAACCTGATCATAATGCTGGGTGCTTTTTTAAGATTCTATGATTTGGGAGGCGAGAGTTACTGGTATGACGAAATAATAATGCTGCGCGTGGCCCAAGATAATATCTGTACAATTGTCGAAGGTGGTCGCCCTCCTATATATATAATTCTGGCTCATTTCTGGATTAAGCTCTTTGGGACTGAAGAGGTTGCAACGAGGTCACTATCAGCGATATTGGGTGTGGCATCTATTCCTCTAATTTATTTGCTAGGTAAGGAGTTGTTCGACAGGAAAGTGGGTTTGATCGCCGCTTTTCTCATGGCGATATCGCAGTTCCAGATATATTATTCCCAAGATTTCAGGTATTACAGTCTTTTCGTACTAATGACTCTTTTTTCGTTTTTATTCTTTATACTCGCTTTAAGAGTAAGATCGGTTACTTATTTCGTATGTTATGTGATTTCAAGCATTTTGATGTTCTACACACATACCTTCGGTGTATTTATCATTGTGGCACAAGCTATTTATTTTATTTTAAAATCCAGGAATTACGGGCAATTGGTGGCACTATGGTTTTTGAGCCAAGTTTTAATACTCTTAGCCTTACTGCCTCGCATTATAAATTACCTATTTAAGGTAAACACTGGCAACATTGGCCCCAGATGGTTGCCAGATCCGCCGTATTGGACTCCTTTGATCACCTTGCAAAATTATGTTGGTGCCGGACTCGATTATCCTAGCTGGCAGACCCTTACGATAGGATTTTTGTTTTTCTTTTTCGGGATTTTGTTATTTGCTTTATGGAAGGGAAAGGATCGATGGGTCGAGTCGGTTGGAAGGCTCTCAAGAGATATAAGCGATCTTTCAACCAAACGCGACGAGTTACTGTTAATTGGTTTGTGGTTGTTGGTGCCGATATTATTGCCGTTTATATTATCGAAGATTTTACGTCCAATGTATCATTATCGATATACTATAGCTGCATCACCCGCACTGTATTTGTTCTTAGCTTTAGCCATTGCGAAATTTCGAAAGGTTATTCCTGAATTGATTTCGGTAGGCCTCATTTTAATCGTTATTGCGCCCGGATTGCATGAATTTTATGTTGCACCGGTTAGGGAGCAATGGCGTGAAGCGGCAAAATATGTAGAGGATAATTCGACAATTGATGATGTAATAATATTTGCTGATGCCGGGAAAGACCAGAATCGTGCTACTTTTAATTGGTATTATAGGGGGGCTCTGTCAGAATGTGGCATTAACAAGCACCTAAAGGACTATGCAGCTATCGATAAGGAGTTTGTGAAATGTATGAAAGACACTGGCCGGTTTTGGTTTGTGGTACGAGAGGTGCCAAGCCCGGCCCACTATTTGACTGAATTCTTCTTAAGCAACACGAAAAGAAACCTAAAGCTGATAAGGGAACGAAGGTTTACGAAAATTACAGTCTACTTATTTCAGATGATGTGAATGTCGTTGCTCATCTGTCGTGTAAAGTGTTGAATCTTTGTTACTGCGATTTGGTTATTTTCTTAAGTTATTAATTGAAATTATTGAGTCTCAATTCTATCCCTATATTTTTCTTATGAAGCGCAAGGTCTGAAAGATACCGGTTTATTTTTTTTAAGGACCCATTACCTATGTAAAATATGGATAGATTATATTATTATTACTATTAGGCGCGAACCTTAAGAATCAGATAGCTCGCTAAAAAACTTCGAATATTAGATGTCGGGGGAATGGATTATGCGAAATGATGTTAATTTAATTTTAGATATTTCCGTATTCTTGTCGATTTTATATTTCCTATCGACGGTGAAAGCATTTTCTTATATTGATCCTGGAAGTGGAAGTTATATTTTGCAAATAGTAATCGCAAGTGTTTTAGGAATCTTAACTTTGATTAAGATTTATTGGTCAAAGCTGAAGGCATTCTTTGTCAGTTTTTTGAGCAATAAGCAGGATAATGAATCCACGAAATGATAATTTTTTAAATCAGATGCCTTCACCTGGTTCTTTTCGAGATAGAAGCGGTTTTGTCTTTCTTCGTGATTATCAGATATATAGGCAAGTCAATAAAGATTACGCCGACAATTATGAGGCATTTATGGGCTCCGGGCTGTATAATGAGCTTGTTAAAAAACGTTCTTTAATTGAGCATGAAGAGGTGTCCATTGGTTATGCTCTCTCGGATGATGCCTATAAGATTATAAAACCACGTTTGATACCTTTTATTTCTTATCCTTACGAATGGTGTTTCAGTCAATACAAAGGCGCGGCACTTTTGACTTTAGACATTCAAAGAACCGCATTTGATTACGGTATGTCCCTTAAGGATGCAAGCGCATACAACATTCAATTTATTGATTGTGAACCTGTGCTAATTGATACGCTTTCTTTCGAAAAATATAAGGAGGGTGAACCCTGGATTGCCTATAGACAGTTCTGTCAGCATTTTCTCGGCCCCCTCGCGCTTATTTGCTACAAGGACGTTCGCCTCAGCCAATTGATGAAAGTGTTTATCGATGGTTTCCCACTCGATCTTGTAAGTAGTCTCCTTCCTTTCAGAACAAAGACGAAGTTTTCTCTAATTTCTCATATACATCTTCACTCAAAGGCTCAGAAGATGTTTTCCGATAAAGGGTTTAATGATAAAAAAAGAACGATTAGCAGGATTGGCATTATTAGCATAATAGATAGCCTAAAATCAGCGGTTCAAAGTCTGACCTGGGATCCTGAAAAAACAGTGTGGTCGGACTATTATGATAAGACGAATTACACGGAGCGGGGCTTTGCACACAAGAGAGAAATTGTCTCGATGTATTTAGATGAATTAAGAGAGGCGAAGAGTTTATGGGATTTTGGTTCAAATGTTGGAGAATTTTCACGGATAGCTGCGAGGAAGGGATTGCAGACGATCTCCTTTGATGCTGATCCTCAAGTGGTTGAGGAGAATTATCTTAAAGCAACCAGGGAAGGTGAAAAAAATCTTCTCCCTCTTTTATGTGATTTAACAAATCCGAGTCCTGATATAGGTTGGGAAAATAAAGAACGTTCATCACTTTTAAAAAGGGGACCCGCTGACACTGTCCTGGCATTGGCGGTGATACACCATCTCGCCATAGCTAATAACGTACCGTTGTCTAATCTGGCAAAATTTTTCAGTAGCATTTGCAAAGCTTTAATTATTGAGTTTATACCAAAGTCCGACACAAGGGTTCAAAAACTTCTTTCAACTAGGCAGGATATTTTTAAAGACTACAATCAGGAATGTTTTGAATATGAATTCAAAAACTATTTTTCGGTCCTTGATTCTGTGCTTGTAAAGGATTCAGAAAGATCGATTTATTTGATGAGGAAACTCAAGCCTTTGTAAAATATGAGCTGGGAGTGTTGCTTGTAGCAGCGGGAATTTGTGTCGATATGTCTATCACTTTTATATTGAAATAAGCGAGGATTGGAATCTTGTTTACTTCAATCCCAAGTTTCCACATTGATCGATATAAAATACTTCGGGCATTACTTGTCTCCAGTTGTTTTATTCTGTTTTTATGTTTTTTCACACCTCTTGATATATTTTTTAATAATACTAAAGAATTTGATTACCTATTCAATGAGATTTATTTATACTTACTAATAGTATCCGTATCCTTAATCGCACTTCTAACCCTAATCCTTATCTTAATTCCTAAGCCCGTATTTGAAAGAGTACTGAGTCTGTCTCTCGTTATCATAATTTTGCTTTGGGTACAGGGAAACGTTTTTTATAAAGACTACGGTCCATTGGATGGAGGTAAAATAAATTGGGATAAATGGGCGACTTGGGGTTATTTTGAGGCTAGCCTCTGGTCGATAATGATCATATTGACGATTATCTTTTTGCCTTGTATAAAAAAAATTATAAATAAAATCTGCATTGTCATAATACTAACTTTGATTTCCACTTTTGCGATCAAGTATTTTGAATACTCCCCTTTAGATAAGAGGGAAGTCATTTTTGATGAGTCAATTAAATTCGACTTTTCTTCGGATAAGAATATTATTTTGATCCTTCTTGATGAGGTGCAATCGGATGTTTTTGATGAGATCATATCCGAAAGTCCATACTTTAAGGAAAAATTTAGTGGATTCGTTTATTACCCGGATACGGTTGCTGGTTTCCCATTTACTGAAACGTCTGTACCAAACATATTGACCGGTACATACTATGATAACTCAGTCCCATTCCGCGAGTATATAGAAAAAGCTTATCTCGGAAATTCAATTCCAAAGGTATTAAAGGAAAAGGATTTTCAGGTTGACTTAATTCCGACCTTTTACGATGACACTCTTCTTAAGAGTCACACCATTGCTTCTAACCTTACTAAAAAAGGTCAGATTACAAATTTTAGTCAAGGTCTGAGCAATAGTCTTCATTTAATCGATATTGCACTTTTCCGCAATGCGCCTCAGTTATTAAAAAGGCATGTAATTAACGATAATAAATGGTTTCTAACGGAACTGTTGCCAAGTGATAAATCTAAATTAAGCCATTTAAACTGGTGGTCTGGGGACAAGAATTTCTATGGTGAAATTTCTAATATCAATAGTTCCGTGAGGGTGCCCGTGTTCAAGTTCTTTCATCTCAAAGGATGCCATGCACCATATAATTTAAACGCGCGGGGAGAGTATGTACCTTCCACAGACACCCGTGAAACTTATAAGAACTTTTTAGTATTTAATCTTAAAAGACTGGTTTCATTCTTGGATGAATTAAAATCAAAAGGAATATATGATCGGTCTTTAATTTATATCTTTGGTGACCACGGTGCAGGCAGGTATGAGGAGCTAAAAATCAATACTGAACTGATAGAAAATCATGGATATATTAATAGAACTACTATACCACACAAAATCAAGGCGAGAGCAATTCCCCTCTTCATGACTAAAACTTTTTCTTCTACCGGAGAATTAAAAATTTCAAGTGAGCCGGTATCTCTTGCCGAGATACCCCAAATGGTTTTTAAAGATCTTAATATTAAGCTAGATCATGCAGGTGGGGGATTTTTAAACGATGGATCTGCCACGCAACATACTCGTAAGTATTTTTTCTGGAATCACCCATATACTGATCCTCTATATGAGTATAGTATTAAAGAGGATGGATGGTTAGACACTTCATGGAGTGGCCCCAATAGAGTTTATACGAAAAATGGTTCGTATGAAAAGGATTTTTCCGCTATATTTGAGAAAAGCAATTCAAACAATTATAGGATAGAATCTTCTGGACCATTAGAGAACTACGAATTCGAATCGTCGGGAAGAGGGAGTTATTCGATCAAAATTAAAAAGGCTAATCGAAGATCAAACTATTTTTTGAGTCTTATACTTGATAATAATATTGAATTAGACGATCTTGAAATTAACGTTTATGTTGACAAGAGGATAATAAAGAAGATAAAGATAAAGAAAAATTCCCATATCTCTGAAACTTCAATTTTCGGCGTGCACATTCCCAGGACATATTTATTGAAAGGAGATTTAAATATAAATATCTCGTACAGCGGAGATGCCTCTTCAAGTATCGTTAACCCTTTCGAGGCTATACATCTATTTAAGCTTAAGAAGACTTAGGTTTGATCATGGCTTGTTTGTGGTTTTTTAATGTTTTCCCTATTAAAGTAAAAGTTTTCCAAGCCCGTATCAATAGAGGTCATTTTTATATCCGGTGAAACACTCTTATATCTTTCTCCGAAATCTTGAAGCGTCTGAATACTTTGAAGTATTTCTTGTCTCGGCGGTATCTTCAATCCTCATTATACGTCTTTTTTTAAGACTTACCGGGTATCCTCAGATCGGAAATAGTAACCTCCACATCGCTCATATGCTTTGGGGCGGTCTATTAATGTTAATTTCTATAATGATCCTTCTTTTTTTTCTGAGCAAGAGAATCGAGTGGTGGGCAGCGCTATTTGGCGGGATTGGATTTGGTACATTCATTGATGAAGTTGGAAAATTTGTAACCCAGGATAATGACTACTTCTTTCAGCCGGCCGTTGCCATCATGTACGTCATATTCATAATCATTTATATGGGGGTTCATACAATTCAAACCGGTTGGGTTTATACAAAAAAGGAATACCTCGTTAACGCAGTAGACAGTCTGAAAGAACTAGCTTTAAGGGATCTCGATGAGGAAGAAAAGCGGAAAACTATCGGTTATTTAAACAGGAGTAATCCATTGGACCCTCTCGTGATTTCGACAAAAAACTTGTTAGTGAATACCAAGGCTGCAACAGCTCCAAGGCCTGGAATGTATGCTCGTTCAATTTCTTATCTAAATCAACTCTATCTCAGGGTTATTGAAAAGCGTGCTTTCACTTTGACGGTCATTATCGTTTTTTTACTGAACCTGGTCGTTAGCACGTCCGTTGTCATTTTTTATATTTTTTTCCTGGGATTAGGCTGGCAGAGGATTTTAAATCTATCAATTTTTAGTCATATAGAAAATAGATTCTATAACATTTCGTTCGTAGATGGGGCTGAGATTCTATCATCCCTGGCATCAGGGATTTTTGTTTTTATCGGGATATACTATCTGCGGAAATCAAGGCTTAAGGCCTATCAGATGTTTGAAAGGTCGATTTTGATATCAATTTTCCTGACTCAGGTTTTTATTTTCTATAAAGAACAGTTTGCTGCCTTAATCGGGCTTTCAATAAATATTCTCTTTTTCGTGGTGATAAAATTTATGATCGAAAGGGAGAAATTGGGAACTAAAATTGTTTAGTATTTAAATACAAGCTTGGGTTGATCATAGCGATATTAGGTGGCAGCCCCTACGGGATTTGAACCCGTGTTTCTGCCTTGAGAGGGCAATGTCCTAGACCAGGCTAGACGAAGGGGCCGTGAAGCTACTAAAATTTGTTAACTGATCAAAATAATGTATAACATGAAATACAATAATCAAGCAAGCATGCGAGTGTCTCACTCTTTTCGTTCTGGATGCTTAAAAAAAATTAAGTTCGAGCTGGTTCCACGGGCCCTATTTTAGGTGATGAATTTACGGGTAGCTGTCGCAGACTACTTTTCTCGTATAGATCCACGCATTCTGTCATGCCCGAGGATTTTTGTCGGGTATCCACTGATAAAGAATATGGATTCCCTATTAAGGCGTTAGGGAATGACACAAATGACACAGGGAGTCTAATAACGATCGGGGACATACTTGTCCCGCTTTAACTCTTACCACTTAGAAATCTCTTTTTTATTTTCCTTGATCATATTTAAGACATTTTGTTTGGATGTTCCGCCCAGTGATTTTCTGCTTGCTACCGAGCCCTCTAGATTAAGGAGTTGGAGTAGTTCTTCTTCGATTTTGTTTGAGAATCTTTTCAGCTCGGAGATAGAGAGTTCAAAAATCTCCTTGCCCTTCTCTTCGGCATACCTGACTATTTCTCCAGTTATCTCATGGGCTTGCCTAAACGGTACCCCCTTTCTGGCTAGGTAGTCTGCCAGATCTGTTGCAAGAGTGTGCCCTCCCGTGACTGCTTTATTCATATTGTCAGGCTTGAATTTAATATTTCTCATCATCTCTATCATGATTTCAAGGCAAGATTTAACTGTGTTGACTGTGTTAAACATCGGTTCTTTATCTTCCTGCATGTCTCTATTGTAAGAGAGTGGAAGGCCCTTCATCAACGTGAGGACTGCAATAAGGTATCCATATACCCTACCGGTCTTTCCCCTGATCAGCTCTGCAATATCGGGATTTTTTTTCTGAGGCATAATGCTCGAGCCGGTAGTAAATTCGTCCCCGAGGTCGATGAAGTCGAATTCCTTGGTAGACCATAGAACAAGTTCCTCCGAGATTCTACTCATGTGCATCATAAGCGAAGACGAGGTTGAAATGAATTCAATTATGAAGTCTCTATCACTGACACTGTCGATGCTGTTTCTAGTTATTTCTGGAAATCCAAGGAGCTTAGCCACATAGTGTCTGTCAATTGGAAAGGATGTTCCAGCGCCCGCACCCACACCGAGAGGCATCACATTTACCCTTTTGCGGCAGTCAATGAGACGACTCCTTTCCCGTCTTAGCATCTCAAAGTAGGCGAGCAAGTGATGTGAGAGTAATACGGGTTGCGCCCTTTGAAGATGTGTGTAAAGTGGCATGATTACGTCCGGATGTTTTGAAGCCAGGTTCAGTAAAGTTGTAGAAAGTCTTTTGATCAGATTGAGGATTTCATCTATTTCACCCCTTAAATAAAGGCGCATGTCTAGAGCGATCTGGTCATTCCTGCTTCTTGCCGTGTGAAGTTTACCGCCAACTTCGCCTATTTTATCAATAAGGCGTTTCTCGATGTTGAGGTGTATGTCTTCGTATTCCCCCCTGAACGGAAATGTGCCTGTTTCTATTTCCCTTTGAATTTCCTTTAATCCCTTTACTATCCTGTCAGATTCTATTTTTTGAATAATGCCTGTCTTACCAAGCATCTTAGCATGCGCTATGCTACCCTCAATATCCTCTCTAAAAAGTATCTTATCTACGTCAATGGAAGCGGAGAATTTCTCAGCTAACTCATGTGTGCTCTTGTTAAATCGGCCCTGCCATGGTTTCTTAATCAAATTCGACTCCTCGATTCTGAGCTTTCAATATGTATCGGGATGTTAGGATAAACAAACAAACCCCATTCATCAATAAATTTCTGTGCTTATTGATTTTACCTAGCCCGGCTCAATCCTTTCTTCAGTGCCATAAATAAGCCCAACAATAAGTGTAAGTAGTCCTCCAAGTTGCTCTGTTATTACTAGCTGATCGGTTAGAGAATAAACAAATTCTTTTAGGTCAAGAGGAACTCAAGATTATTTTTTAACATACAACCTAATGGAATGGAAGAACTATTTGTCACGTGAGCTCTAGCGAAACCTTTTCATCTGCAATTTCTTTTGTCTCGAATCGGTCTAATACTGCGGCTCCCACGCAGTCTCCCCATACATTGATCGTGGTCCTGAAACGATCCAGTAGCCAATCTATGGATAATATCAGTCCTATACCCTCAAGCGGTAATCCCACGGCCTGAAGGACCAGCACCATAGTGACGAGACCAGCCTCGGGTATGCCAGCTGCTCCAATAGAAGCGAGCGAAGCAGTAATAAAAACCACGATCAGCTTATCCAGGCCGAGATGGATGCCGTAGCTCTGGGCTATGAATATTGCGGCAACAGCCTCGTATAGAGCGGTACCATCCATATTTATAGTCGCCCCAAGTGGTAATACGAATCGACAAACCTTTGGTGACACCTTGGCTTCGTCTATTGCTCCTGCCATTGTGAGTGGTAGTGTCGCTGAAGAAGAGGCAGTCGCAAATGCAGTTAAAAGGGCTTTACTCAGGCTTGATAAATAATCTATTGGATTCCTTCTTGACAGAACATAAAGAATCAATGGGAGAACAACAAAACCATGGATAAATAATCCGAGAAGAACGCACCCTACATATTTGCCGAGCTGCAGAGCGAGATTCATGACCTCGCTCCCACCCCCTGCCAATCCTAACCTGTTCGCTATGAGTCCAAATACACCTATCGGGGTGAAAATTAGTAGCCAGTGAACTATCTTCATTACAGCTCTATCGATTAAGCTAAAAATTTCTATAATCAATTTGTTTTCTTTTCCGAGTGTCGCAAAGGCTACGCCGAACAGGATAGAGGCTATAATCAGTGGAAGTATTTGAAATTTCGCTGCGGACTCAAAAAGGTTTGGAGATATCAAATCCTTAAGTAGGTCGACAAACGTGATCCCTTCTTTTCCTCTAATTATCTCCGGGATTGCACCTTTAAAGACGCCGCTTCCTAGACCGGGCTGTATAATGGTGACAATGAGAATTCCTATGAAGACGGCTATAGCTGTTGTAGTGAGATAGTAAATTAGCGTTTTTATACCCAGTGAGCCAATGTTTCCAGCTTTCATTATACTCAGCGTTATTGAAACAATTATTAAAGGAAGAACGATCATTTTTAATGCGTTTAGAAAGATTGCGCCGAGAAATCCCGAGTTTACACCTAATTCAGGGAAGAGTGAACCTACAAATACTCCGAGAAATGCACCAATCAGTATGCCAATTATGTGATTGTAATGTCTAAGAAGTCTTTTCATTCCTAAAAAATTTTCTACTACGTATGCTTAAGTTTCGATCTACTAAATTTTTTTCAGTTTTTTTATTAACGAAAAGTCCGTTTAACTGACAAATTTCCTATAGCTTGCTACAGGCCTTCCGGTGCGAGCACTTCGCTAACCTGTACTGGCCGTTCGACTTTTCTCAGCGCTCCTCGCAATTGTAGATGTTATTTATTTCGTTGACAAGCTTCTTTGCAATTTCATTAATATTTCTATTTTTATTAAACATTTTCGGAATTGAAGGGTTTTGATTGGTCTTCCAAAAATTGCGTTAAGAAAATCAAAAGCGAAGACGTCCAAAAAATTTACGGGTTGCGGTTGAATTAAATTTTTTAGTCGGAGTGTATGATTTTTAGCAAATTTTTGGGTAGCCTTGATTTTTGCTTCTTTGTATCAAGACAAAGAAGTCAGAAAAAAGGGTGAGATATAGGAAGAAATTGCTTTTAAAGGTTACGTCGTCGAAATATCTAACATCTACAGCAATGACTGAAGGGACTGTTTGTTTATTTGCTGATGCCATGCAGCTTGGTCCAGGGTTATTCATTAGATTTCTTTTCATCGGCGACAAGACTCAAAGACATTGTTAGCCCGTTGAAATTATATTCGGTCTTCTCGAGCGTCTCGTTATTGTCTCGAAAAGAAAATGTCATCTTCAGATCAAATTGATCATTTTCTTTAGCCATATCACTTTTTTTAAGGTTATACAGGTACGTCAACGTTTCAGTCTGATCGGTTGTTTCATCTTTATAAGGTTCTCCCAATACCGAAATGATATATCTCTTCTTGGGTATCTCATCCGAATTGCTTCCCTTAAACTCTGTACCGGCAGTACGAGTGGATTTGCTTATCTCAGATTTTCCCATAGATCCTAACATCTTAATGAGCAGGGGTTTGGATAGGTTTTTGAGAAAACGTTCTGGGAATGTCATCTCAACTAGTTTGTCATCACGCAAATAAAATAGCATAGGGATGTCATAATTGACCTTGTCAGTATCCTCATCTAAATACTGTTTTTCGAGTACATAAACCCAATTCTCCCCGTTTTCGGTTTGTTCGGTGGATAGGGGATCATTTTTCATAAGCCATATGATGTCGTCGGAAAGGAGAACTGGATTCTTGAAAACAAATTTTAGACCATTTTGGTCGTTTAGCTCAAAATTATTTTCAAAATCATTTAGCTGTCTCTTTACCTGTAAGAGCCTAAGATAAACGCATCCAGTCGATGAGACAATGAATAATATAAATATAATCGAAATTCTCTTATCTATTAATTTCATTTATTCATTTAAGAGGCCCTGATTTTTTGACGTAACATTAAAGATTATGTCTTAAAACATTAATTAACATTATTAATATATTCTTTTAGCTAATAATCTTTTGTAAAGCTTCTAGATATTTTTCTCTTGTTTTTTCAACGATCTCCGGCGGAAGAACAGGGGCAGGGGGTTTTTTATTCCATCCTATGGAGTTTAGATAGTCCCGCACAAACTGTTTATCGAAGCTCTTCTGAGGCCTCCCGGGAGAGTATTCGTCTTTTGGCCAAAATCTGGAAGAGTCCGGAGTCAGTATTTCATCTATTAGAATGACATCTCCGCTTATCTCCTCTATGCCAAATTCAAACTTTGTATCCGCGATAATTATCCCTTTTTCTTCTGCCAGTTTGTTGCCAAACTCGTAAAGAGTTATGCTGATCTCCTTCAAATAATCGGCTAAATCTTTTCCGATCATTCCTGCCATCCTCTCGAATGTGATGTTTTCATCATGCTGTCCTCCCTCCGCCTTGGTAGCCGGCGTAAAAATAGGCCTGCCCAGTTTTGAAGATTCGACGAGGCCCGAGTCTAAAACAATCCCACAGACTGAGCCATTTTGTAGATAATCCTTCCATCCCGAACCGGATAGATAACCGCGCACAACACACTCTACTGGAAGTGGTTTAGCTTTTTTAACCAACATGCTCCTTCCCTCAACGGACTTTCTATGTTTATGAATGACTTTCGGGAAATCCTCGACACTTGTGGATAAAAGGTGATTTTGGATGATGTTAGTTGTTTTATCAAACCAGTATTTGGAGATTTGAGTTAGGATCTTACCCTTGTCGGGTATTCCGTTGGGCAGCACAACGTCAAATGCGGAGATTCGATCGGTAGCAACAATAAGGAGTTTGTCTCCAAAGTCGTATATATCCCTTACTTTACCCCTTTTGGCTGGGGCAATTTCCTTAAACTCTGTTGTAAGTATTGCTCCGGTATATTTCATCGTTGAGGGCTTTGCTTTAAATGAATTTTGAACGTCGAATGATGCTAAAGTAATCTAAAGGATATCTTTAGTCTTAACAATACCGGATAAAATATCTTAAGAATCCACTACTTAAGTGTTCGGCTTCCTTGAGATATGTATTTTATCTAAGTAAAATTAAGCCAAGCTGCAGGGTATGGGTACATAAACGAACAGTCTCTTCAGTCATTGCGATGAGCCCTGATCCTGAGTTTATCGAAGGATCGAAGGAGACGAAGCAATCTAAAACGGGAAAGAAAGTATGAGATTGCTTCAATTTCGGAGTTTATCCTGAGTACATCGAAGGACAAATTTCGCGATGACGGCACGACGGTCGGTTTGGTGTCAATGACAGTGGAAACCTTGTAGCAAGCTACAGTGACTTCACGAGTTAAATCGGGCATGAGCGCGTAGCTCAGGGGGAGAGCGCTTGCTTGACGCGCAAGAGGTCGCAGGTTCAAATCCTGCCGCGCTCACCATGCACGATGCATGATACAAGATGCACGATGCACGATACATGATGCATGATACAAGATGCACGATTCATGATAAAAATCTTTTTTTTATCGTGTATCCTGGATCCTGCATCCTTTTGAATGGACATGAGTGAGTTAAGAGTAACACTCCCGGATGGAGAGGCTAAGGCCTTTCCGAAAGGGATAACTGTAGGAGAAATATTCAAGTCTCTTGGAATCGGAGATAGCGTGATAGGTGCGAAGGTAAATGGCAAGCTGGTTGATTTTTGGTTTAATCTAGAACGCGATTCAACGGTAGAGCCGGTGAAGATTGATTCTCCGAATGGACTTGATCTTATAAGACATACGGCTGCGCATGTCATGGCAGAGGCTGTGCAGGATCTCTTCCCCGAGGCAAAGGTAACAATAGGACCTGTCATTGAAAATGGTTTTTATTATGATTTCGATTATAAGAGGGGGTTTACTCCAGAGGATCTAGAAAAGATTGAATTGAGGATGAAGGAGATTGCAGAAGAGAAGAAGCCCCTGATCAAAAAGACGGTGTCTAGGAATGAGGCCTTGAGGATCTTTAGCGAAGACGGAGAGCATTATAAGATTGAAATATTAAACGAGTTGCCTCCCGATGAGAAAATCAGCATTTACGAGCAAGGTAATTGGTATGATCTATGTCGGGGTCCACACGCTCCCTCCACGGAGCATGTGAAGGTCTTTAAACTCTTGAGCGTAGCCGGGGCTTACTGGCGCGGTGATGAAAAAAACCAAATGCTTCAGAGGATATATGGAACGGCATTCTCAAAAGAGAGGGATCTTAAGGATTATTTAGAGAAAATTGAAGAGGCGAAAAAGCGAGATCACAGGAAACTTGGAAAGGAGTTGGATCTGTTCAGTATACAAGATGATATAGGTCCTGGGCTGGTTCTCTGGCATCCAAATGGGGCGAGGATCAGGCGCGTTATCGAGGATCTCTGGAGGGCTGAGCATGAGCGCTTTGGTTATGAGATATTATTTACACCCCATGTAGCCAGACTCGACCTGTGGGAAAAAAGTGGACACCTGGAATTTTATAAGGAGTTTATGTATTCACCCATGGAGGTAGAAAATTCGGAATATCAGATAAAACCCATGACTTGCCCGTTTCATATTATGATTTATAAATCTGGGGTCAGGAGCTATAGAGACCTCCCCCTACGATGGGCCGAGATTGGCACGGTATATAGATATGAACGCTCTGGAGTCTTGCATGGGCTTTTAAGGGTCAGGGGCTTTTCTCAGGATGATGCACACATATTTTGCACGCCCGAGCAGATAGAGGATGAGGTCTTGGGAGTTCTCAATCTAATTATGTCATTCCTCAAAACTTTTGGTTTTGATGACTTTAAGGTTTTTCTTTCCACCCGTCCGGATAAGTTTGTCGGGAGCGAGCATAATTGGGACAGAGCTATATTGGCTCTTAAGAATGCACTTGAAAGGAAAGGGCTAGAGTATGAGTTGGACGAGGGAGGGGGCGCTTTTTACGGACCAAAGATTGACATAAAGATAAAGGACGTTATCGATAGGTCTTGGCAGTGCTCTACGGTTCAGGTAGATTTTAACCTGCCTGAAAGATTTAATATGAATTTTATAGGGGTTGACAATACGCGACATTCGCCGATAATGATTCACCGTGCCATATTGGGCTCGTTCGAAAGATTTTTCGGGATACTTGTAGAACATTATGGTGGCGCTTTTCCTTTATGGTTGAGCCCTATTCAGGTAAGGGTGGCGACAGTAGGGGAGGAGCAGACTCCATATGCCGAGAGTATATATGATACATTGCGCGAGCGTAGGATCCGGGTTGATAGGGACTTTAGGAATGAAAAGCTTGGTTTGAAGGTTAGGGAAGCGCAACTCATGAAAATTCCCTACCTGTTGGTGATTGGAAAAAATGAAGTTGAAAGCACGACATTGACGCCTAGGAAGAGGGGAGGGGAAAATCTATCTTCGATGAGTTTGGAAGCCTTTTTAGAGTTAATCGCTAAAGAAAATGACCCGCACCGTTGGAGGGAGGTAGAGCAAAAATAGCAAGGGAACCTGAGATTCGGGTAAATCAAAGGATTAGAGCTAGAGAGGTCAGGGTCATCTCATCAGAAGGTAAACAGTTAGGTGTGTTACCAATTCATGAGGCATTGCTGAAAGCTCAGGAGGAGGGTGTAGACCTAGTGGAAGTTGCTGCAAATGCGAATCCGCCTGTTTGCAGGTTAATGGATTTTGGCAAATACAAATATGAGCTAAAAAAGCAGGCCAGCGCTAAGAAGCAAAAGGCCCATCCTCTGAAGGAGGTTAAATTTCGGCCTCATATTGGTAAGCACGACCTCGATGTAAAGATAAATCGCATATGTGAATTTTTGGAAGAGGGGAACAAAACGAAAATCAGGATATTTTTCAGGGGTAGAGAGATTGTACATCCAGAAATCGGCAAAGAGCTTGCCGACAGGATTCTTGAGCGTGTATCTTCTATGGGAGCAATAGATTATCCTCCTAGGCTTGAGGGCAAGAGCCTTATTATGGTTCTGTCTCCAAAGAAGAAACCAAAAGCAGGAAAGGACAATGGCAAAAATTAAAGTAAAGACAAATAAGGGAGCCGCAAAAAGGTTTAAGGTTACCGCCAGCGGCAAGGTAATGAGAAATCGCAGCGGAAAAAGTCATCTTAACGTTAAGAAGAGCAGAAAACGAAAAAGGAGGTTAATCTCTCCAGATTATATTGAAGGGGTTGCGGCAAAGAGGATAAAGAAAATAATACCTTATCTCTAGCTACACGATCCACGATGCATGATGCAAGATTCACGATGCGGAAAAAAATAGGTTTTTATCATGGATCATGTATCGTGCATCCTGCATCTTGTATTGAGATAAGGCTGAAGGAGAAGGAGTAATGAGAGTTAAACGATCAGTTGCTTCCAGGAAGAGAAGAAAGAAGATTTTGAAGCTCGCAAAGGGTTATTGGGGGAATAGGGGGACAAATTTAAGAAACGCGAAAGAGACCCTGCTCCGTGCACTGGCGTACTCATATAGAGACAGGCGTCGGAGGAAGAGGGATTTTAGAAGGCTATGGATTTTGAGAATAAACGCTGCGTCGAGGCCATTTGGCATTTCATATAGCACGCTAGTCGGTGGATTATCTAAGGCTGGTATCGAGATAGACAGAAAAAACCTGGCCGACCTGGCTGTGAGGGATCCAGAGGGTTTTAAAGCAGTTGTAGATATAGCTAAGTCGAATCTTAATTAAATTCTCTCCACACGGGTAGCTCACCAGTCTTGCTGGTGGGATGATCGATTGTCACGAGCAAGACTCGTGACCTACCCAAGGATATTATCGGTCAATTTAAACGGGAACGCACCAGTCCCTGTTCCCCCCACACGGGTAGCTCACCAGCTGGCGGGTTATTGTGCGCATCTTGAACACGCTCAAATTTCGGGACAAGAATTTCCCGACTATCCATAATAAATGATATTGTCATGAATCACGATAGGCGGGGTTTTCGTACCCCGCATGGAGAAAACATTTCGGACGGGATCCTTAAGGTTTCCGCTACATTTACTTCAAATTGCGGGACAAGAATGTCCCGACTATCCATAATAAATAACATTGTCATCAATTACGATAGGCGGGGTTTTCCTACCCCGCAGGAATCTACACTGTATGCGGATCGTATTCCAGAGGGCAACCTTTGCACAGGGCTTTTCTTTTGCAGTGTTCTTTTCCCACCCTTACCAAAAGTGCATGGTACTCGTTAAAGACCTGTATATCTTCGGGAAGTGAATCCATCAATAAATCTTGCATTTCTTGATATGAGATCTCTTTCGGAATCATGCTGTGCCTCGAAAGGATTCTGTAAGTATATGCATCTATCACAAATACCGGTTTCTTTAGCGCGTAGAGTAATATGCTATCTGCTGTTTCAGGCCCAATACCCTTTATCCTTAAAAGCTTTTCTCGGAGTTCATGTGTATCCTCATCGAACATCTTATCCAGGTCCCCGTTGTAGGTTTTCTTAACATAACTGATAAAGGCTTTGATCTTAATCGCTTTTTGATTGAAATACCCGGACGGGCGGATCAGGTTTGCGAGTTTCTTAGTCGGTATTGAATCCAGCTTCTCAACGGATAGTAAACCCCTTGATTTCAGATTTTCAAAAGCCTTTTCCACATTTTTCCATGAGGTGTTTTGTGTGAGTATTGCACCTAAGATACATTCAAGTTCGGATTCTGCTGGCCACCAGTTTTGAGGTCCGTAGCGATTGTAAAGTGAGTTATAAAACTCCTTGATCCTATTAGATACATTCATTTTTTTAAATTGTAAGAAGCAAGAGTGAATCAGAGTATTTGAAGTTGAATCCAAATCACCTATTGATATCTTGATATAAAGTTTAGGCAATATAAATTCTTTTTCAATGGATTTACCCGAAATTATTAGTAATTTTCATCAATATTGATAATAGCATAATTAAAAGAACGGGTACAAATATTTGTCGATATTTGTTTGTTGACAATTCTGTTTTCTGCTGTTAACTGATTATTGTATAATGCAACAAACAGAGCTTTATCGATTACATGAACACTTTGGTGCAAAGTTTATTGAATTTGCCGGTTGGGAGATGCCAGTTGAGTATTCAGGAAGCAGAAAAGAGACCATTGCAGTAAGGACGTCCGCCGGATTATTTGATGTTAGCCATATGGGTGAAATCGAAATTATTGGAAGGGACTCGGCATCTTTCTGTCAGTGGATGACAACAAACGATATCAGCAAACTGAAGAATTTTCAGGCTCAATATACCATGCTCTGCAATCATGAAGGTGGCGTGATCGATGATGTGATTATCTATAAATATTCTGATGATTATTTTCTCATGTGTGTGAATGCGGTAAACACTGCAAAGGATTTTGAATGGATTGGAAGCGTAGAACGAGAATTCAAGGTGGAGGTCTTGAACAAGAGCTTTGAGTACTCTCAACTGGCTCTTCAAGGTCCCCAATCCCAGAATATAATATTTGATGCATTTGGAGTCAATTTCTGTAATCTAAAAAGATTCTATTTCCTGCAAACAAGTTGGAATGATATCGATCTAATGATCGCGAGAACAGGGTATACCGGTGAAGATGGATTTGAAATCTTTATTCCATGGGGAGATGCCACCGAAGTCTGGGAGGCGATTCTAGATACAAGCAGTGAATATAATATTGTACCCAGTGGTCTAAGCGCGAGAGATATCCTTCGAATTGAAATGGCTTATCCGCTTTATGGTCATGAGATTAACGAGGATATAAACCCAATCGAATCGGGTCTGAGCAGATATGTGAGAATTGATAAGGGCGATTTTATTGGTAGAAGAGCTCTAGTGCGGGTTTTAGAGGCTGGGCCTGAAAAAAAATTAATAGGATTTGAGATGATCGACCGCGGCATACCTAGGCAAGGTTACCCGGTATTGAGTGGTGAGGCTGAGTTGGGTAGTGTTACGAGTGGAACTTTATCCCCAAGTCTTGAGAAGTCCATTGGAATGGCACTGTTGAGCACCAATGCAGTGGTTGGAGAAAACCTTGATATAGAGATTCGTGGAACAAGAAGAAAATCAAGAATTGTTTCAACCCCTTTTTACACGAACAAACCTATTAAGAAGGAGAAGAAGCTATGATTGACATTCCAGAGGAATTGAAATACACAGATGAGCATGAGTGGGCTAAGATTGAGGACGACTTAGTAGTTATAGGTATAACTGATTATGCACAGGATGCTCTCGGTGAAATCGTTTATATAGAACTGCCTAGCGAGGGTGATGAAATTACAAAGGGAGATTCGTTTGGTGGCGTTGAATCGACAAAGTCTGTTTCTGACCTTTATGCTCCGGTCAGTGGTGAGGTTATTGAGGTCAATGAATCTCTGCTTGATTCACCGGAAACCATAAATGAAGATCCGTACGGAGACGGCTGGCTGATAAAGGTGAAGATACACGACTCTGATGAATTCGATGACCTTATGGATAACGAACAATATTCCGAATTTATTGAAAAGGAAACACACAAATAGGTAATGAGTGTGTCTAAAAAATCTTCGTATTCTTTAGGCTAATAATATGAAAACGCTCCGAATAAAATAAGTTTGGTTATTGTTTTATCCGCGATAGATTTATTCAAGCGGCTCAGCGTTATTATCGATGAAATATAAGCAAGATGACTTGGCCTATCTTAAGAACGATTCTCCACCGACAGAGTTGGATTCCCATGATTGCTTTTCAAGGAGGCATATCGGTCCGGACGAGCGAGAGTTACAGGAAATGCTCACGGTTTTGGGAGTAACCTCTTTGGACCAACTGATGGACGAGACGATCCCAATCTCGATCCGTCTAAAAAATCCTTTGGATTTAACTCCCCCATCAACTGAGCACCTCTACTTGGAAGGGTTGAGGAAGGTAGCTTTAAAGAATAAGGTTTTTAAGTCATTCATCGGATTGGGCTATTACGATTGCATAACACCGGGCGTGATTCAGAGGAATATCCTAGAAAATCCCGGTTGGTATACTCAATACACTCCATATCAGGCGGAGATATCACAGGGCCGTCTCGAGGCGTTAATTAATTTCCAGACCATGGTAATAGACTTAACGGCGATGGAAATTGCTAATGCCTCCCTCCTTGATGAAGGAACCGCTGCCGCTGAAGCCATGACGATGCTTTTCAGGATTAGGGAAGCAGGTGAAGTGAGAGGAGGGGCAAATGTGTTCTTTGTTTCGGAACAATGTTTCCCCCAGACTATAGACATATTAAGAACCAGGGCTGAGCCTTTAGGGATAAGACTGATTATAGGTGACCACGTGAACTTCGAGTTTGAAGACAGAGCATTCGGAGCCTTGTTACAATACCCTAACGCAGATGGAGAAATCCTGGATTATTCCAATTTCATTCGCTGCGCCCATGATTCAGGGTCAATGGTCGCTATTGCTGCCGATCTGCTGTCACTTACACTCGTCAAACCACCAGGAGATATGTGTGCCGATGTTGTTGTAGGATCGACTCAGAGGTTTGGTGTACCTTTGGGCTACGGCGGGCCTCACGCAGCTTATTTTGCCACCAGGGATAAATATAAACGACAGATCCCTGGCAGAATAATTGGTGCGTCGATCGATAGGCATGGGAATACGGCTTTTAGGATGGCGCTGCAAACCCGAGAGCAGCATATAAGAAGGGAAAAGGCCACTTCCAATATTTGTACTGCTCAATCACTCCCTGCAATAATGTCAGGCATGTACGCCGTTTATCACGGACCAGACGGCTTGAGATCAATTGCAAAAAGGATTCAAAGATTAACAAGGATTCTGGAATTCGAATTAAATAAACTTGGTTACGCTCAGGCCAATAAATATTATTTCGACACCTTGAAAGTCGACCTTGGTGAATCCTCAAACCGTGTTCGAAAAAAGATCGAGTCACTCGCCAGAAAGGCTCAGATGAATTTTAGGTACATAAGCACCAGGTTTATCGGCATATCATTAGACGAAACGGTTAGTCTTGAGGATATAAGGCGGATAGTCAATATATTCGCTAACGCTAGGGGACCGGAATATCAAGGTTTAGCAGGTATAGGACCTGATGATTCAGGTGAAGTTCTCTATCCTGGTGAATTAACACGGAAGAGCGATTTTTTAACCCATCCGGTTTTTAACAGTTACCATTCTGAGACCAAGATGCTCAGATTTATAAAGACTCTGGAGAGTCGAGATCTTTCTCTGACGACATCGATGATACCGCTTGGGTCCTGTACCATGAAGCTCAACGCAACTGCAGAAATGATACCGATTAGCTGGCCAGAGTTCTCAAGATTGCATCCATTCGTTCCTTTAGACCAGGCCGAGGGATACGCTGAGATAATTAACGAGCTAGAGAGGTTTTTAAGTGAAATAACGGGACTTCCCGCTGTGTCACTACAGCCTAATTCCGGCGCACAGGGAGAGTATACTGGTCTCATGGTTATTCGAGCCTATTATCAGGATATAGGCGAGGGGCATCGTAATATCGTCTTAGTACCAGCCTCAGCGCATGGTACTAACCCCGCCAGTGCGGTTCTTTCAGGCATGAATGTAGTGGTTGTTTCTTGCGATGGAGAGGGCAATATTGATTTTGGGGACTTAAAGAATAAGGCATCCGAACATAGGGATAACCTGGCCGCTATCATGATCACATATCCGTCAACGCATGGAGTCTTCGAAGAAAGCGTCAGGGACATTTGCTCATTAGTCCACGATAACGGTGGACAGGTATATATGGATGGCGCAAACATGAACGCACAGGTGGGACTTACAAGTCCTTCAACAATAGGGGCTGATATCTGTCATTTAAATTTACATAAGACTTTCAGCATTCCGCACGGAGGTGGAGGGCCTGGAATGGGCCCAATATGCGCAGCCGAGCATTTATCGCCATATCTTCCGGGCCACCCGCTGATACCTGTTGGGGGTAGGAAATCAATCACTGCAGTAGCTTCCGCCCCTTGGGGGAGTGGAAGTATTCTTCTGATATCTTACGGATACATTAAGATGCTTGGCTCTAAGGGTGTTACAGACGCGTCCAAGTTTGCGATCTTGAATGCAAATTATCTTAAGTCCAGATTGGAAAGATATTACAGGGTCTTATATGATGGGGCTCATGGAAGGGTAGCACATGAATTCATATTGGATTTACGACCGTTGAAAATTAGCTTTGGTATTGAAGTCGAAGATGTGGCTAAGAGGTTGATAGATTATGGTTTCCATGCGCCTACCATATCGTGGCCTGTTCCCGGGACGATGATGATTGAACCGACTGAAAGTGAGGGGAAAGGTGAACTGGATCGCTTTTGTGATGCCCTTATTTCAATCTATCAGGAGGCTAAGGAGATATCTGTCGGAATTGCTGACTCTAAGGATAATGTATTAAAGAACTCACCTCATACAGCCGAAGAAGCACTCTCGGATAAATGGAGCCACCCCTATACCAGAGAGAAGGCTGTCTACCCCCTTCCCTATGTAAAAATCAATAAATTCTGGCCGCCGGTTGGAAGGATTAATAATCCTTACGGGGACAAGAATCTTGTATGTACATGCCCGCCAATCGATGCCTACGCTAAAAAGGGTAGTTAAATCCTCAGATCAATGTAAGCCGAACTTTTTATTTCATCTATCCATGCACTTAGTTCTTGCTCTGCTTTTTCTCGATACAGCTTTTCCTTAATTTCTTCTCTATAGTCGTCAAGATTGCCCTCGTTCGTTTTCTTGTCCAGAACCTTTACGATATGATAGCCTGCTGGAGACTCGACTGGCCCTGCAATCTGTCCAACAGGAGTCGAATAAGCAGCATTTTCAAGGGATTCGACGAGGTCTCCCCTCCGGAAGTATCCAAGTTCACCACCTTTAACGGAAGATATCGTGTCGTTAGAATACTCTCCTGCCAATTTTCCAAAGTCTTCTCCTGACTTGGCTAGTTTTGCAACCTCTTCTGCTCGTTGTTTTGCCTGTTCTTCTCCACCCGCTGCCTCTGGAGTTATTAAGATGTGGGCTACTTTAACCTCATCTATCTTTTCATCACTTCCATAGTTCGTTTTATAGTATTCTTCAATCTCATCTTCCGTTACCGCTAATTGCCCCTGGAGTTTAGACCCAATCACCTTCTGGCTTAGTATCTGTAGCCTCCACTGTTCCCTGAACTGTTCTGGTGTAAGGTTTTCCTTAGCCAATACCTCCTTCATTTGATCATCGCTCAGGTTGAATTTGCCTATTACGCTCTTGATGGCGTTATCGACTTCACTTTCTGAAACCCTTATTCCTAGCTGCTCCGCTTGTTGTTCTAGTAGCTTTTGCTCTATCATCTGATCTAATATAGTTTTTTCTTGTTGAGGGGTAATTTTTGTGTTCTGATTCGGGAGCTTTTCCTCAAATTCGGAAAGTGTAATCACGTCATCGTTTACAACTGCTATAACTCCATCTATTACGTCTCTGGCGGAAGATATATTTACAAAGGTCAAGAATAAGAGTATAAAGATACCGACGTATAAAGATGAAAATGCAATTTTTTTCACTTTTTGTGCTCTCCGGAAACTAATATATACCATAGAAATATACTATATTCTGCTTAAAATAAATTACTAGATCAAAAAAATTTAAATTGGTTGCCTGAACACTAACCTCCATTTAAGATAACATGATACCTTAGAATGGTCTGCTGATAAATAATTCTGGTTACAAATCATTATGGTTTCCAAACCAAATGTTTAATCGATGCGGGGTTGGAAAACCCCGCCTATCTTCCTTCGACGATGCTCAGGACAGGTCAGGTCCGCATTCCAAATGCTTTATCCATTCGGGGTTGGAAAACCCCGCCTATCGTAATTGACGACAATATTTATTATGGATAGTCGGGACATTCATGTCCCGAAATTTGAACATGTTGAAGATGCGCCTATTATAAATCAGGGTAACTTCTCCGGTTTTGCCTCTTTTCAGCATTCATAACGGCGATCAATTCCGTCAGTCTCTTCTTAATTTCTATAAATTGGTTTCCATCGCTACTGATAATCCTCAACCTGCCGGCTGGCTTAAACCTACTGAGCAGAGGAGATTTTTCACGAAAGTCAATTATTGTATCACCGGGTTTTATCTCCATTTTGCCAATTTGCAGTTCTTTCATTAATATCTTCAATTCTACTATGTTCAGTAGATTCAAGCTGGGCTCTGGGATTTTCCCAAATCTGTCTCTTAGTTCCTCCTTTATTGAATATAATTCATCTTCTGATGAGACTGTTGATAGTTTTTTGTAAAATAACAATCTCTCAGTAGGGTCTTCAATATAATCATCGGGAATAAAGGCTGAGAAATTAAACTTGATTTCGGGTTCATATTCCAAAGGTGTTTCTTCCATTTTTAATTTCCTGATCGATTCATCGAGCATCTCAAGATATAGCTCGAGGCCTACGTCGGCGATATGGCCCGATTGTTCTGTGCCAAAGATATTTCCGGCACCTCTTATCTCAAGGTCTGACAGAGCAAGTCTATATCCTGAGCCGAGTTCATTGAGTTCGGTAATTGCCTTGAGGCGTCTCCTGGATTCTGGGGTGAGTGAACCTGTGCTTGGGATCAGAAAATAGGCGAAAGCCTTCTTGTCTGACCTGCCCACCCTTCCCCTTAGTTGATACAGGTCTGCGAGTCCAAATTTGTGGGAATTATTTATGATCATTGTGTTGGCTCTTTGTATGTCAAGTCCGGATTCAACAATCGCTGTAGTTACCAGTACATCTATTTCGCCATGAGAAAACTTATCGATACTATCTTCAAGTTGTTTCTCGTGCATCCTTCCATGAGTGACCTCGATTCTAGCCTCCGGTACAATATTCTTTAATTCTTCGGCAAGATTGAAGATATCCTCTATCCTGTTATGGATAAAGAATATCGAGCCTCCCCGATCGATTTCTTTTAAGATTGCTTTTCTTATTAAGTTTCGGCTGAATCGAAGTACATATGTCTCGATGGCCTGCCTTCCTTCTGGGGGGGTGTTTATAAGGCTTATGTCCCTGATTCCGGCCAGCGATAGTTGAAGTGTGCGTGGAATCGGGGTAGCACTCAGCGATAATACGTCTATGCCCTTCTTAATTTTCCTCAGTCTCTCCTTTTGAGAGACTCCAAACTTGTGTTCTTCGTCGATTATTAATAGCCCTAGGTCCTTGAATTGAATTTTATTTCCTAGGAGTTTATGGGTTCCGATGATCAAATCGATGTTACCGTCCTTAAGCCTCTTTAGGATTAATTTTTCCTCCCTTTGAGACTTAAATCTTGATAGCGTCTCTATTATTAAGGGATATTGTTTTAGACGCTCAACTGACGTCAGATAATGCTGGTAAGCCAGGAGGGTCGTCGGCACAAGGAAGGCAACCTGCTTTCCGTCCATTACCGCCTTGAAGGCAGCTCTTATAGCTACCTCTGTTTTTCCAAAACCAACATCGCCGCAAATCAGTCTGTCCATCGGCGTTTGCGACTCCATGTCACTCATCACGTCTTCTATAGCGGAGTCCTGGTCTATTGTTTCTTCGTACGGGAATTCGAACTCGAACTGCTTAAATAGCTTGTCTCTTTTCGAAAACTGAAAACCGCTCTCTGCTTTTCTGACAGCGTAGAGCTCTAGGAGCTCCTTTGCTATGTTCTCAACCGCTTTTTTAACCCTCCTTATCACCCTTTTCCAGTTTTGATGGCCGAGTTTGTCGATTCGTGGATTCTTTCTCTCACCTATGTACCTTTGAACGAGCTTAAGTTTATCTACGGGCACATAGATCTTATCACCTCCTTGGTATTCGCATTGCAGAAAGTCGCCTTCCATGTTGCCGAATCTTAATCTCTTAAGGCTCCTGTAGATACCGATCCCGAAATCCACATGCACAATGAAATCGCCGGGTTTAAGCTCACTGAATGATGTTAAGAAGGCCGAAGGTATGTTCTTTATCTTTCGAGGGCGTATTCTTTTGCTATCCTCGAATATATCTTTTTCTCCGATGATCATTTGATTAGCCGCGGGGAATATAAATCCAGAAGAAAGGTGGCCAATATGCGTCTCAAAGTTGCTTATCGACCGCCCTCCGAGCGCTTCAATTATCATTTCTCTGCTTACATCGTTGCTAACGATGATATGTGCCGAGCAGCCCATCTTTTCTGCTTCCAATATCTTATTGGCAAGTGGTTCAAATGGAGAATCGAGATCGTTTTTTTTCTTAATGTTAATAGGTTCAGTATATAGATTAATGCCATCTGTTTCTTCCTCATTCAGCCATAAGTCTTCGACTTGAATTGTTTGAAATCTTGAGATTTCCTCTCTAAGGCTCTCATTTGTGAGATAGAGCTCGTCTATGTCCGGTAGAATGTTGTTATTGCCTGGATTTCTGTTGATTCTGAATAATGAGTCAGCATATGAACCAAGGGACTTAAATATGTCATCAGCCGGATCTAAAATGATCAGCGTTTCTGGGAGAAGGTAGTCAAAGACTGTTCCAAGATTAGGGTAGAATGATGGTAATAGCATGTTGATGCGGGGCAGCCTTTTACCTCCCTCTATGTCATTTATCAGCGAGATCTTAGTGGAGGCTGGTATCTCATGATCTTTGGCTTTCTTTTTTACATAGCATATCGATCGGCTTATAGCCTCCTTGCTCAGAATTAGTTCGCTTGCCGGTAAAATTATGGCACTTTCAGTTTTTTCTATGAGCTTCTGGTCAGACGTTCCGAAATATCTGATAGAGCTTATTTCATCTCCAAGGAGTTCTAGCCTTATCGGATTGGGGGTTGCGGGCGAAAAAACGTCAATTATCGATCCTCTTGTGCTTATTTCTCCGTCGTTCTGCACGAACTCTGTCTGTACATAACCCATCTCCACAAGCCTGGCAATAAATTCATATCTTGACACATTATCCCCAGTTTTTATGGATATGACGGAGTCATCGAATACGTTCATCGGAATCACCCTCTCGAGAACAGCGGGCGCCTCGGCTATGAGTACTTTATTCACTCTCGCAAGGTATAACCATTCTAAACGAGCCGAAGTTTCCTTGGAGACCGATGAGAAGATCGATTCGTTTAACTCTAATTCCCTTTTTTCGAGGAGTGGCGGTTTTTGTCCACTAAAACATGAGATTTCTCCCTGTGCCTCGACTGATCTTTTAACTGAATCGGTTATGTAGAAAACGGGCCGATTGAGTAATTGAGCTATTGCCGAAATCAGATAGGACCGCGATGAACCGGTAAGCCCGGTCAGGGTGATCCGGCGGGGACCCTCTTCAATTTTATCAATAATCTCTTTAAAGATTTCGGAATGTCTTAAGTTGTCGAATAAATTTTTTATTTCAGTTCTTTGTATCGAATTCACAACCAATAAGTTTAATTAAGACTACTGTAATTTATAGATTTCCTCCAATATTATGTTTCCCATCTCCCTGCATCCTACCTTCGTAGTGCCATCCTCGAAGATATCCGCTGTTCTGTAACCCCTCTGAAGAACGGTTTTGATGGCTTCTTCTACATCGTCTGCCGCCTTATCCAGATTGAGTGAATACCTCAATAGCATTGCCAGGGACAAGACCGATGCTATAGGGTTTGCAATATCTTTCCCAGCAATATCTGGCGCGCTCCCGTGCGCTGGTTCATAAATTGCCCCAGTAGCTCCGATACTTGCTGATGGGAGCATCCCTAACGAACCTGTAAGCTGTGCGGCTTCGTCACTGATGATATCGCCAAACATGTTATCCGCAAGAATCACATCAAAGCTCTTCGGTCTACGGATTAGCTGCATGGCTGCATTATCGACGTAAAGATGCTCGAGTTCAATTTCTGGAAACTCGGCAGATCCGATCCTTGATACGCATTTTCTCCAGAGCTCCATTACCTCGAGCACATTGGCCTTATCGACAGATGTGACCTTTTTTCTCCTCTTGGTAGCGATCTGAAATGCTATTCTAGCGACCCTTTCAATCTCGGATGTGGTGTAAAGGAGCGTATTTACCCCTTTCTCGCCCCCGTTTTGGAGCTTTTCGATTCCCCGTGGGGTCCCAAAATAAATGCCGCCCGTAAGCTCCCTTATCACCATGATATCAACGCCATCGATAACCTCTTTTTTCAGGGTAGAAGCGTCAATAAGTGAATCATAAACGACTGCGGGTCTTAAATTTGCGTAAGCATCGAGCTCTTTCCTTAACGCAAGGAGTCCCCTTTCGGGCCTAATACCGTATTCAAGCTGGTCCCACTTTGGACCGCCGACCGCCCCCAGAAGCACCGCATCCGATGACTTAGCCTTGTTTAGAACCTCCTGGGTAATGGGAACGCCACAGGCATCTATGGAGCTTCCACCAAATAATGCCTTCTCGACATCGAACTGAATATCATATTTATCCCCGATTCCTTTTAGAATCTCGAGGCTGACGTCACTAACCTCTACTCCGATCCCGTCCCCGGGCAGAACCAGTATTTTAGGCACATTCGAGCTCCTTTTAGGTGTGATTACAGTAACTTGGTATTCTACCTGAAGTTGAAATTTTTAAGGAATTTTTCATAATTAGAAGTAACAGGTCTTAGTAGGATGAAAAGGGTATAATAAAACGATCGCTGAGATATTAATTACGATAATTGCCATAAATGCTAAAGGTGCTTTTTTAATTTACTGGATAATTACAAAGAAGGACAAGAATTTAATTGTATTTTATTTTTGGTGTTTCCTTTGGGTCTGAATAATGGACAAGAAAAAGAGGAAAGCAAAAAGTCTCACAAAGCAGCAATCACGAGATGCAGATGTAATTCAAAAGGACAAAAAAGAAGGCGTAATCGCAGGACTTTTTCATAACAAATTCCTAGTTGCACTTTTTCTCTTCATATTTTCTCTGGCGGTTTTTATTCCCACTCTAAGTAGTGATTTTGTCTGGGATGACGAGAGTATTTTAAATAATATTTATTCTTATGATACTTCTAAAATAGAATCACATTTACTTAGCCCCACTCAAATTCATTATCGGCCAATATTGGTTTCGTCATTTACGATTGATCACAAAATCTGGAAGGACTCCGCCTTTGGTTTTCATTTAAGTAACCTGGTCATGCATTCCATTGTTACAGTGTTATTTTATTTCTTTGCTCTTTTTGTACTTGGCGAATTTAGAATAGATAGAAGGGAAAGCGTGGCTATTCTCTCATCGATTTTGTTTGCTGCCTTTCCGATGCATGTTGAAGCAGTATCGTTTGTTGCTGGTAGGTCCGATTTATTATGCTGTATATTTTTTTTGCTTGCCTTTGTATTCCATATACTCTCGTTCAGGAAACTATGGTTTTTAGTTTTCACCGCTTTTTGTTTTGCTCTTTCACTACTTTCTAAAGAGGTTGCGATTGTTTTTCCAATCGTAGTAATAAGTTATGACATATTTATTCGAAGGATTGCAATTCGCACTAACCTGCTGAGATATTTTGTCTATGCCTTCTTATTTTTTGTCTATATCTATATACGAACTGATACCTTTAAGAATATGATCGCGGACTTCTCATTACTAGGTAGCATAAATGCCTATGGTAGAGAACTTTCCAATAGTCTAGCCAATGTTAGCCTGTTCCAAATTTCTGACGGGCAACCTGATGTAAATTTTCTTCAGACCGTTTTTTTTAAAATAAAAATTGCTTTATTTTCATATATATTTTATATAAAGAAGCTTGTTTTTCCCTTTGACTTAAATCCCTTCATAACAAATGTCCCAAAAGAGGGAATATATCTATTTGGTTCTATAATCTTATTATTGCTGCTATGCATTATGACCATAGTTTCCGTAAAGAAAAGAGAGGGTATAACCGCATTTGGTATTTCTTGGATCTTGATTACGCTTGTGCCTCCGATTCTTGTTGCTGTGTTTAGAATAGCCGCAGCACCTTACGCTGAGAGGTTTTTATACATACCCTCTATCGGATTTTGCCTATTGCTTGGCTATTGGATTTTTGAATTCGGCAGAAAAATAAAATACGAAAAGCTAGCATGGGCAGTTGGTATTCTTATAGGTATTTCGTTTCTAATAACAACTATACATGGTCAAAGCATATGGAAGAATAACCTGAACCTGTGGGCAACGGCATCACAAAAATCTCCCTTTGCAGCCGATCCGCACATAAACCTCGGGCATGCCCTAAGGCAAGAGGGAATGGTACAAGAGGCAATTCAGGAATATTTAAAGGTTTTTGATCCAAGGGTTAGAGTTTCAAATGAGAGATTGGCTTATGCAGCAAATAACCTTGGAGTTGCGTATATCAAAATAGGCGAATTCGATGACGCAGAGGAGTGGTTTCGTAAATCGTACAATCTACATAGAAAATCTGAAAGATATTATTATTATCATATGGGGTATCTCAATTTTTTGAGAGGAGAACGTGAATTAAAGAGGAATAGATATTCCGTTGAATATTATGAGGAAGCTGAGCGATACCTGAATAAACTATTTGAGAATTACAAAACTGATGGAAAAGCACAAGTTCTTTTTGCAAACGTTTATATTCGTCTTGGTAATAAGGCAAAAGCTGCTGAACTTGCCCGGAAGGCGCTTCAAATGAGACTTGATCCTCGATTGAAGAATCAAGCACAGGCTATAATACGACGTACCACTAATTAGATGATTATATTTATCCAGCCGGTTTAATCCTTATAATTTGAATAAATCTAATTTCAATAAATCGATTATAAACTTATATTAATCCAGCGCCCGTTCCCCGAACGGGCATCAATATGTGGACCGATATGGGAATCGGTCCCTACATTCTCGTAGGATTGGCAAAAATATATTGTCGGTCAATTTAAACGGTAGCCCACGAATCCATACCCCCCACATCATTAGCCCACCAGTTCCTGTCCCCCCCACGGGTAGCCCACCAGTCTTGCTGGTGGGACGATCCACTGTCACGAGCAAGACTCGTGACCTACCCTTCAATCGGGACAAAAAAGTCCCGACTATCGATAATAAATATTGTCATCAATTACGA
>DASWID010000025.1 GCA_036397855.1 Thermodesulfobacteriota bacterium
ATTACTCCCATCGCTATATCCTCCGGAGAACCATTCCTCTTCAAAGCGGTGCCTTCCACAGCCTGCCTTTTTTCCCCTTCGGTGAAGTTATAAGGGAACAGTACCGGACCTGGGGCAATAGCATTAACGTGGATATCTGGAGCTAGTGTCCTTGCCAATGTTTTTGTAAGCATGACCAGTCCAGCCTTGGAAACCATATATGGAATGTAGTGTTCTGTTTCTTTGGATATAACAAATGAGTCTACGATATTTATTATTTTTCCTGATCCCTTGTCTGACATAATCTTGCCCACGATTTGAGAGCATAGAAAAGGACCCTTTAGATTTGTATCCATGAATAAATCCCAATCATCTTCGGACATATCAAAAAGTTGTGTCTTAAAGAAAATTGCGGCGTTATTGATTAAGATGTCTATCGTTTTAAAATGGGCCATAGTCGATTCAACCATATTCTTTACTTCATCTGACTTGGAGACATCTGCCTTGACGGCGATAGCGCGTGTATGATTAATCCGATTTAAGTCGTTTAACAGTTCCTTCGCATCTTTTTCAGACTTGTTGTAATTGATTACAATCTTTGCCCCTCGCTCAGCTAAAGTGAGGCAAATAGTCCGTCCGATCCGTCTAGCGCCCCCGGTGATGATTACTACCTTATCCTTGATATTCATAAAACGTTTGATCTAGAGAGAAGGCAATTAATATGGCAGTTGATGCAATAATTTATTTAAAAAAGCAGTATTAATTCAACGATAATCTAATCTTATCTATTGCTTCTTTAGCAAGTATATAATCGGGATATAGTTCCAGTGATTTACGGAGTTCTTCGAGGGCTTTGTTAACCATCCCTTTTGATAGGTAAATCCTTCCTAAGTTAAAGTGGGGATAATGTCTCGGCTCGTATCTTTTTGCGAGTATTGCCTTTTCCAGCCAGGGTATCGCTTCATCATATCTTCCCAGCTCAATTAAATATGCCCCAATATCGTTGTATGGATTCCCAAAGTCTGGGTCAATCTCGATTGCTTTTTTACATTGAGTTATTGCCTCATTGAGTTTTCCTTGAAAGCTGTGAGTCCAACCAAGGAATGTGTAAGCTTCTGCTGTGGGATAAACGTCAATTGATTTTCTGTAGTATTCTTCTGCAGAGTCAAAATCATTAACCATCTGGAATTCATACGCTCTTTGAAAAAGCTTTATTGCTAGAGTTAAATAGTCTTTCTCTGACATTTATGAATTTAGGTATATATCAATATTTCTCATTTTATCACCCGCGAATTATTTAGTCAAAGGACTCCTCTAGAGGAAATATCAATAGATCGGAGAAGTATTTAAGTCACACTCCGGCTGTTCATAATCAACCATTTCTTTTATAGTTGAATTATCGCTGCAGAGCGGGCACTTTGGGTCTCTTTTTACGTTTAGTTCAAGGATGTTCATGTTTAATGTATTGAATATAAGCAGTCTCCCCGAAAGGGTACGTCCGATTTGAAGGATTTCTTTCAGTGTTTCCAAGGCCTGGATCGTGCCAATCATTCCAGCAACGGCGCCGAGTATGCCTTCCTCTTGGCAGGTTGGTATCATGCCCGCAGGTGGGATTTCAGGATAGAGGCAGCGATAGCAGGGACCACCGCATTGTGGTTTAAATACTGATACCTGACCTTCGAAGCGGAGTATCGCTCCGGAAACCAGGGTCTTTTTCTCAAAGTAGCATGCATCGTTTACAAGGTAGCGCGTTGGAAAATTATCAGAACCGTCCAGAATGATGTCGTATCCCTTAATTATCTCTCTGATGTTGTTTTTTTTGATCGATTCTTCGTAGATGATTACGTTTACGTCAGGATTGAGTTTTTGTAATTTTTCCCGTGCGGATACTGTTTTCGGTCTTCCTATATCATCTGTATAGTGAAGAACCTGTCTCTGGAGATTGGTTATATCTACCTGGTCGGAGTCTGCAATCCCGATAGTACCGACACCCGCTGCGGCAAGGTAAAGTGCGATTGGAGAACCCAGACCCCCAGCACCAATGCAAAATACCCTTGATCTTAGAAGCCTTTCCTGACCCACTCCACCAATTTCAGGAAGTAATATATTCCTGCTATATCTATATATCTGGTCCTCAGTCAGTTCGATATGAAACTCGTCATTTTTCATCGATCAAATCAATTCCCTTTTCTTTAAAAGTTAAAACAGAATCATCGAGTAACCAGGCCCGTCCATCATTGTATTTGCCTTTGTTGATTGATAATATGATATAAATCCACTCGGGCCATGCACGAGATCTGTCAAACTCTGAAGGCATAGATGGATGATCCGGATGTGAGTGGTATATGCCCAGGATCTCAAGCCTCTTCTTTCTTGCCCAGTCGTCTGCTTCATGAAAAGACGCGGGATCTAATTCGTAACGATCACGTGTTCTTTCTTCGTTCAAATTTCTACACTGTTTATAGTCCGTAATTTTACCATTTTTACCAATCAGGACCCCGCACACCTCGTTTGGATATCCTGATTCAGCGTGTTTTATCAATTCCAAATATGTAGATTTTATGATCTTTACCACCATATACCTCCGCTGAGGTATCTGTAACCGCTGTCGGGCAGTATCGTGACCAGAACTCCCTCATCTAATCTCTTCGCATACTCCAGCGTGGCATGAATGACCGCACCTCCTGAGTGTCCCACAAATATCCCCTCCATTTTAAGCAATTCTTTCATAACCCTGTATGAATCTTCTGTTGGTACATACAGTCGTTCATCAGGAAAGATCGGATCAAATATCCCGGGAACTATTGATGTTGCCATGTGCTTCAAACCTTCCAGTCCATGAAGGGATTCAGCGGGTTCAATCGATATGACCTTTATATTGGGGTTATATTCTCTTAATCTTTTACCTGTACCCATTAGTGTTCCGCTGGTTCCGATCCCCGAGAGAAAGTGGGTGACCCTTCCACGTGTTTGTTGCAAGATTTCCGGTCCAGTAGATTCATAATGGGAGATCGGATTTAAAGGGTTATTGTACTGATCGGGCATAAAATATTTTTCTGGGTTTTCGGCTCTCAATTTCTGAGCTAGCTTAATTGCACCATCTGAGCCCTCAAGGGGATTTGAATAGATTATTCTGGATCCAAATGCCTCTAGCGTTTTCTTTCTCTCTATATTTATGTTTTCAGGCGTAACCAGCTCAACCCTGTAACCAAGTGCTGCCCCAAGCATTGCATAAGAAATAGCTGTGTTGCCAGATGATGAGTCCATAATAACTTTGTCTTTGGTTAATTTGCCAGAACGGATTCCGTCTAGGATCATCCAAAGTGCAGGGCGATCTTTTACGGAGCCTCCTGGGTTAAACCATTCGGCCTTTGCGTAAATCTCAACATCTGAATTAAGATGCTCTGTAATTTTCCCGAGCCTGATTAGTGGCGTGTTTCCAATCAAATCAATTACAGAGTCTGCCCTTTTTATTCCGAGAGTGGTTTGATTTGTTTTTGTTAATGGGGAATCCATTAGCGACGCTCAATTAGGATTGTGTAGAAATCACCTTTTTGACGAATTTCCAGGATCCTATGCCCCTCTTCCTTTACACTTCTTGGGACATTGGTTAAGGGTTCTCCGTCTCTCAGGATCACTTCTAAAATCTGTCCAGAGCGTAAGGTATCGAGTTTTAGTTTTGTTTTTACAAATGTCATCGGACAAATTTCTTTAGTTATATCAATTGTTTGATCCGCGAGTATTGTGTTCATGCTGTATAAGATCGGATAAATTAAGAATATTTATCCTTTTAGGTTACCACAAAATAGGGAAGAGACAAATAGCTATAAGTCAACAAAATTATAATGATCAGATGAGGTTGAGGTGCGGTATTAATTGGATTCAGTCAGATGAAATTCTTAACATCTTTCGTACTATTGCCACGTTTCAACCAGGATATGATAGATTCAAAAATAAGCTTTCCGTCTTTTCCACCGAGAACTTCTTCACAGCATCTTTCAGGGTGTGGCATCATACCTAGAATATTGCCTTGTGAATTTAATATTCCAGCAATGTTTTCAACAGATCCATTTGGGTTTGATTCCGAATCTACGAGCCCTTCTTGATCACAGTACTTAAAAGCAATTAGAGAATTTCCCTTCAGGTACTTAATATCATCGTGACCAGCGTAATAATTGCCCTCTGCGTGCGCTATAGGTATTTTCAATACGTCTCCTCTATGAAAGATATGAGTAAACGGGCTTATGTTGTTTTCAATACGAATGTTAACCCATTTGCATATAAACTTTGTTGAGGAATTCTTAATAAACGCACCGGGAAGTAGCCTTGCCTCGACTAGAATTTGAAACCCATTGCAAATTCCTATTATTAGTTTTCCTGTTTTAGCGAACTTCTTTACCTCCTTCATTATGTTAGAGAAACTTGCTATGGCACCCGTTCGTAGGTAATCTCCATATGAAAACCCTCCAGGCACTATTAAGCAATCGAAACCATCCAAAGATTTACTGTCATGCCATACATACTCACATCTTTGGTCAAATACGTGCTTTATCGCATGATAGCAGTCATGATCGCAGTTTGAGCCGGGGAAAACGATTATTCCAAAGTTTGCCATTAGTTAGTCTATGCCCTTCGATATGATTATCAATATATGTTTGACTAGTGAATTCCCTGTAGCTTGCTACAGGGTTTCCCCTCGCCTGTCATTTGAACACATTCGTCTTACTCAGTGCAGGCTCCGTGAAGCAATCTCATTTCTAGATTGCTTCGTCCCCTTCGATCCTTCGATAAACTCAGGACTCAGGGTTCCTCGCAGCAACTGAGACTTTCAGTTTCTATTATGATACCATGCAGCTTGCTGCAGGGTCATTCATTCGAAATTCTCTCAAATCAAGGAGACGATATTCGGGAGTCTGAATTAATGTTTCTCAGTAAGCTTAAATCCTCCTTTGAGGGTTTCGTTCCGAACAATCATTTAATGCTAATAATGAAATCTTCAATCACAGGATTTGCCAGAAGCTTATCACACATTTCTTCAACTAGTCCTTTAACGTTTTCTTTGTCAGTGTTTCTTACCGTCATTTCGATCAACTTTCCGACTCTGGTTTCTATCACTTCATTATAACCCAGTTTATGAAGAGCTGACAGCACGGCTTTTCCTTGTGGGTCTAACACCACAGACTTTAGCTTTACTTCGACTTTGACTTTAAAATCCTTCATTTTTTTGCCCTTGGTTTCGCCACTACGTTGTTTTGTTTACCTTCTTGTCATTAACGCTTCAATGATCCTTTCCAGATCATCTATGGAATAGTATTCGATTTCGATTTTGCCCTTGCCATTCCTGTCAATGATCCTGATCTGAGTCCCCAATACTTTCTTCAGTTCTTCTGTAATATTGTTAAGAAAGGGGTCAATGTAATTTTGCTTTTTATCAGCTCCCGGCTCTTTAATTAGACCCTGTACGAGTTTTTCTGTCTGTCTCACCGAGAGTTTATTTCTTCTTATTAGGTCAAGAATCTCTAGTGCCTTACTTTGTGATTCTATGCTCAGGATTGCCCTCGCGTGTCCTGCACTGATTTCTCCCTCCTTTATTGCCTGTTTTACCCGCTCAGGGAGCTTGAGAAGTCTAATCTGATTTGTTATTGTAGATCTATCCTTTCCTATTCTTTTTGAGATCTCCTCGTGGGTTAATCCAAAATCTCCAATGAGCTGCTCATACGCAATTGCCTCGTCTATGGGGTTTAAATCTTCCCTTTGAAGATTCTCAATCAACGCTAGTTCCAGGATCTCACTGTCAGAAGCATCCTTGAGGATGATTGGAATTTTTTTAAGACCAGCTTTTTGAGCCGCTCTCCAGCGTCGTTCACCTGCGATTATTTCGTAGCTATCCCCGATCTTCCTTCCTACTAGCGGCTGTATGATTCCCTTTTCTTTGATTGATGATGCCAGCTCGTCGATACCATCTTCGTCAAATTCTTTTCTCGGCTGGTAGGCATTTGGTTTAATTTGATCTATATCGGCAAGAATATATCCATTTACCTCCTTATCGGTTGGGATCAGGGCGTCGAGTCCTCTACCCAAAGTGACTTTCTTCAACCTTTTCACCTCCATGCCTTGCTATGATCTCTCGGGCAAGGGAGATATAGCTCTCGGCTCCGACGGATTTACTATCATACAATAAGACTGGTTTTCCGTGGCTTGGTGATTCCGCAAGCCTGACATTCCTAGGAATTCGTGTTTGAAACACTCGCTCTTTGAAGTAGTCAATCACCTCGTTTGCAACTACATGACATATTTTGTTTCTTGGATCGAACATTGTTAAAAGATAACCTTCGATTTCAAGATTCGGATTTAGTCTCTGATTGATCAGTGAAATTGTTCTCTTAAGCTGTCCAAGTCCTTCCATAGCATAGTACTCGCATTGAACCGGTATGATAACAGAATCGGCAGCGGTAAGGGCATTTACTGTTAGTAAACTAAGTGATGGTGGACTGTCAATGAATATGTAGTCGTATTCGTTTACTATTGGTTCAATAACGTCTTTCAGTCTCCATTCACGTCTTTCGACGTATATTAGCTCAATCTCTGCTCCCGTAAGGGAAGAATTTGAGGGTGTGACACTAAGGTAGTCTTTTAGGATTTGATGTTCTAATTCGATTATGGTTTCTCTGATGCTAACCTCACCAATTATCGCATTATAGATGCTTTTCCCAACCTTCTCCTTATCAATACCAACACCACTTGTAGCATTACCCTGCGGGTCGAAATCAATAAAGATGGATTTCTTATGGGCAGCAGCAAGAGAGGCTGAAAGATTTACGACCGTAGTTGTCTTCCCCACGCCACCCTTTTGATTTGCGACACATATTATTTTCCCCATGTTGATGGTTTCCGTATGATTTCAACGGACTGGCTGAAACTGTTATATAAAATTAAAGCAGTTGATCAATTTAAACTTAAGAATGTTATTTTTTGTCGTAGACCCAATATACGACGCATTCTTGAAAACAACCCTAATTGTGAACCTTCCAAAAATATCACTATGATCAGGCAAATTAAATTTATTTTTAATATCATATTATCCACTCCTATCTTATTCCGCAATACTCGGATCGTGATGACTGTGACAATATAAAGGCTTTTTCATGGTTGGAGTATCGCCGTTTACGGAATTAGCTCTGGGTCCTTACTTAATGTGGAAATTATAGGAAAAGAAAAATATCGTTTATATCCACTTTCTGAGATCATTGGAATAAATCTCTGCTGTTTGGATTACATTTCGCGCATGCGTTAGAAATATTTGTAATAAGTTTAAGTCATTACAGTACCGAAAAATGACAAACTGGATTAATTTTAGTTAAGAGCACTACGGTAGAATTATTTAAAAGAAATATGCTTTCATCAGACCATGAGATTCAACAAACACCTAGTCTCATAGTCACGAGTCTTGCGGGGACACTATAGTCTGTGAATACTGAACAGTAGTAAGGGGCTGGATGTACCTTTTATTGAATGAAATATTAGTGTATCTTTTCTCCACGTTTTTCATCGCAGACTCAAGTAAATTTAATGAACTTCGAGAAAAAGCATAAGCGTGATTGTTCAGGAAAATAGTAAATTTGAGGCAGTATAGCATGTGAGTCATTTGCCGATCGGTATGCAGGATTGATGATTATAAGTCTGAAAAATCTTGTCAATCGATTCAGATCATATCGAAAATAAGAATCTAATTTTTGGTTTCTGAGTGCAAATGCTCGTTTTGAATTTGGCTGTTAGTTCTAAGTAGCAGGATAGGAATCAGCGAATAATTGATTGATATGTTGAAAAGGATCTCAATAACACTATTTGCGTTTAATTTTATTTTTTCTGGACTGGCATATTCGGCTTCTGGGTTTATGGATTCATACATTAATTCACCTTCCTCGGGTGCTAAAGAGATCGCTGACGCGGGAGACTTAAAACATGAAGAGGAAGTCGACGCAATAGACAATGATGGGGTAACAGAACATGATGATATCAAGAAACTGGGAGTCAAAGATTTTCTTCGCGATACCGCTATCTCTTACGGATTGATGTGGGCAGTCCGTTTTTTTTATGTCAGGAACAAGGACGAGAGAATTTTCAGTGCATCAGCCTCAGGCTGGTGGGATCACATAACGGAACTGCCTGTCGTAGATGACGGAGACGGGTTTCAAACAAATTATGTCACACATCCTCTTGTGGGTGCACTGCAATATCTTTACTATCGGGCGATGGGGTGGGGTTATTGGGGGGCATTTTTAGGGGCATTTGTTCAAAGCGCGCTTTTCGAATATACGATTGAAGGAACTGTAGAAAACCCTTCGCTCCCCGATTTAATTTCAACACCCGTGGTTGGAGCACCCTTTGGATTTCTGGCCGAAACAATATCCGATTGGCTTATCACACGGGATAGCAGGGCGGCTAAATTCGCAGCTCACGTCGTCAACCCAATGAGGAATTTTATCCACGA
>DASWID010000026.1 GCA_036397855.1 Thermodesulfobacteriota bacterium
AACATTCCTGTTTCAATCGTTTTTCCTAAGCCAACGTCATCAGCAATCAGGATTCTATTCTTATAGGTATTGAGAGCCTTATACACAGCGTCGACCTGATAAGGTTCAAGATTTGTTCTTGTGAAAGATAGGGAAAGAAGATGATCATAGGCATAGGCCAATGAGAGGCGAGTAGCCTCATAGTGTAAGTCAAAATGAAGAGGTGAATCAAAAATATTTTTTTGCAGTTGTTCCAAGGGAGAAAGTATTTTGTCTATCTTGGTAGGTGGAGAAACAAAATCCTTTGCTGGACCTTCTTCAAACGCAACCTTAAAAATAGAAGTGTTGCCTCGGTGATCTATTTTAATAATTTCACCTATTTTCTCCCCAACCCTTACCTTATCACCAATTGTAAACCCGGTATGTAGTTGCATAACTACTCTAAACGCTTAAATTATCAATGCTTTCATTAACTTATCTAATAATACATTATGCCTTTGACGAACACCAAACACGCTTTGAACCTGATTATTAACAAGTGGATGGGGGTCAGGCGTGGATAAATGAGTTATTTATCTGTCTGTTCTTCTTCCCCGCTATGTTTTAAATTATTTTCGATTCTTACTTTGTCATGAACTTCAGCTTTCTTGCCCTCTTCCTTCTTTTCATTATCGATGAGAAGATAAGTGGAGAACTAAAGTCCTCCGCTACATGTCTATTTACTGCTTGAAAGGGGACTGCGTCACCATTAATTCTGGAAATTCAAGATAAAGAAAAATTCTAGTACGAAGAACGTAATAATTATTTTTTGCTACATCATAGCTGTACAAGATAAAAATTTTATTGACAATTCATTGATTGTGACGTATTTTTTAATGTACATGGTCTTGTAATTCTATGTACATAACGTATTGGAATAACTATTGGAGGTAATCATGAAAAAAGCGAAAAAGGTTGCAAAGCACTATCTGTTAAATCCTCGATTGATTAGAGAAGCCAAGAGATTTTTAGGCGCTAAGACAGAAACGGAAACAATAGAAAAAGCACTTGAAGAAACAATTCATCGCGCAAGGTTTGAGCGCATGCTAAAACAGAGCGCTGGAAAATATAGATTTAAGGGTTTTGCTTTCGGCAAAGGTAATGAGCAGGGCTAAAATTGGTATCATCGATTCCAACATTTATATAGATCTTTTTCGCTATGGTTTGTACAAAGAGGAACTTAGCGAAATCAATAAAAGCTTCATCATTAGAAATAGTTCTGTGGTTCTGCTCGAGTTATATACAGGAGCCCTTGAAAGAGAGGAAAAGAAACTTATCACAAAAATGGAGAGACATTTAGGCATAATTAATCCTACGCCGCGGAATTGGATAGAGTCGGGAAAGATTCTTAATGGCTTAATAGAGAGATATGGCTTTGGTTACAGGAAGATTAGAGACTTAGTGAGCGATACGCTGATTGCTATGTCGGCTAGAAGTAATGGCGCTACAGTAATTACAAATAACAGCGATGACTTTGAGATTATAAGAAAGTTAACGCATTTCAACCTAATGGTTCTGTAAGGAATTATTAGTTAGTTAAGATGGGGTCGGCTACGCTATCTGAAAATAGCTGCCTCGTTATTTCACCTCCTAAAAATCTATCCTCTGGCTTTCTTGGCTTTTTTCGCTTCTTCCTTGAATAGCTTATAATCAATGCTGTCGACCATGGCCTTCCAGCTTGCTTCGACTATATTTTCTGAAACACCAACCGTGCTCCAGTCGCTCTCACCATCACCGGATTCGATTAAAACCCTTACCACTGCGTCTGTGCCTTTCTGGCTTGAAACGACTCTGACACGATAGTCTTTCAGCTTGACATCCTTTAATACGGGATAGAACTTCTCGAGGGCTTTTCGAAGCGCATTATCAAGTGCATTTACGGGACCATTCCCAATAGCTGCTGTGTGCTCAGTTTTTCCATCGACCTGTACTATCACAGTGGCCTCTGAGATTGGCTCTTCATCGTCTCTATGTTTTTCTACGATTATTCTGGCGCCATTAAGTTCGAAGTGTTTCCTATATTGACCAAGTGTCTTTCTTATTAGCAATTCAAAAGATGCATCTGCACCCTCAAATTCGTATCCTTGATTTTCCAATTTCTTAAGTTCAGAAAGTATCTTGTGTACCCCTTTATCACTGGGGTCTAGCTGAATTCCAAGTTCTTTGGCTTTATATATTATATTGCTCCTGCCTGAAAGATCAGAAACAAGCACGCGCCTCCTGTTGCCGAGAATCTCAGGGTTTATATGCTCATACGTTTCCGCGCTCTTCATGACTGCACTGACGTGCAGTCCTCCTTTGTGAGCAAAGGCACTTTCACCGACAAATGGTCGATGTTTGATTGGGGGGAGGTTTGTGAGTTCGTGAATAAAGTGCGAGACCTCGTAAACTTTCTTAATTTCGTCATTGCTTAAGCACGATATCCCAAGCTTTAGCTTCAGGTTCGGTATGATTGAACATAGGTTAGCGTTACCACATCTCTCGCCATATCCATTTATAGTACCCTGAACCTGATTAACGCCTTCTCTTACTGCATAGAGCGTGTTTGCAACACCTAACTCACCATCGTTGTGTGTATGTATGCCGAGTGGAGGATTTGCAAGTTGTGAATTCACATCCCTAACGGTTGATTCTATCTCCCAGGGAAGTGTTCCTCCGTTTGTATCACATAGAACCACAACATCTGCCCCAGCATCCATCGCGGTCTCGATCGCTTCTAGAGCATATTTTGAATTCTTTTTATACCCATCAAAAAAATGCTCTGCATCGAAGAAGACTTCATCCACTCTTTTTTTCAGGTACTGAATAGAGTCATGAATTATGTCCAAATTCTCCTTGAGGGTAATTCTCAATGCCTCCTTTACATGAAAATCCCAGCTCTTACCCACAATCGTCACCACGGGTGTCTCAGCTTTTAGTAACGCTTGAATATTCTCATCTTCACTTGGTTTTTTATTTACCCTCCTTGTGCTACCAAATGCTGTGATCTTGGATTTTCTAAGTCGAAGTTTTTTTGCCTGCTTGAAAAAGCCTTCATCCCTTTCATTTGAACCCGGCCAACCACCTTCAATAAAATGAACTCCTAGCTCATCGAGTTTGGAGGCTATTCGGATCTTATCGTGTATGGAAAATGAAATGTTCTCTCCCTGTGTACCGTCCCTGAGAGTCACATCATAAATTTTCACTAATCTCTCTTGCATTTTCTTTTCCCAAACAATTTTTTAACCACAAAGGCACTAGGACACAAAGATAGAATTCAGAATCCAGAAGTCAGAAGGTGAAAGCTAGAGATCTTTTCTTCTGGCTCCTGACCCCTGATTTCTTCAACGTTCATAATTACCTTTGTGCTTTAGTGCCTTCGTGGCTTAATTCAATCTCCCAATTCAAACTCATCATGTAGCGCGCGTACAGCCAGTTCAGTAAATTTCTCATCAATAACACAAGAAATTTTTATCTCAGACGTACTTATCATCATAATGTTTATCCCTTCCCGTGCAAGTACGGAGAACATCCTTGATGCAATACCTGAGTGAGTTTTCATACCGACTCCTACCAAGGACACCTTGGCAATCTTATCATCAGAGGTTACTGCCTTGGCACCTAATTCATTCGCTACGCCTTGGGTAATTTTTATGGCTTTCTTGAAATCCGTTCTGGGAACCGTGAAAGTCATGTCTGTATATCCCTCGGTGCTTACGTTTTGTACAATCATATCTACCAATATGCCTTCGTCAGCAAGAGGATTGAATAACTTAGCTGCTATACCTGGCTGATCAGAGACGTGTATTATTGTAATCTTTGCTTGATCCTTATCATAGGTTACACCAGAAATAACTATCTTTTCCAGTTCCGCCATTTCTTCCTCCTCTATAACCCAAGTTCCTTTCTCGTCTGGTTTTGCCGTAGAACGTACATGGATAGGTACATGGTATTTCTTTGCAAACTCGACTGCTCTTGCCTGGAGCACTTTGGAACCTAAGCTCGACATTTCTAACATTTCATCATAAGAAATCTTTTCTAATTTTCTAGCATTCTCGCATATACCAGGATCTATGGTATAAATTCCGTCAACGTCATCCTTATAAAGTTCACAACTTGCATTTAGCACCGCAGCAAGGGCAACTGCTGTAAGATCAGAGCCTCCCCTTCCAAGTGTAGTTACATTACCTTCCTCCTCTACGCCCTGAAATCCGGCAACCACTATTATCTTACCCTCGGTGAGTGCCTTCTTTATCTTTTCATCATCTATCCTTACTATTCTAGCTTTCGAATGAGCGTTATCTGTTATAATCCTTACCTGATGACCTTGAAATGAAATAGCGTCATATCCCATAGATTTTATCATCATTGTCAATAATCCTGAAGATACCTGCTCCCCACTCGATGTGATTACGTCTAATTCCCTCTCGTCAGGAGGATCCATGATTGATCTGGAAAGCTCTATCAATCTGTTGGTTTCACCTCCCATAGCAGATACTACAACCAGAATATCATCGCCTTTTTCCTTGGAATTTACGATGTGCTTAGCGACTCGCCTTATTTTATCTATCGTTGCGACGCTTGTTCCACCGTATTTTTGAACGATGAGAGCCATCTATCCTTACCTTCAATATTAATCTTTCTTATAGTCTCGGCGTTATGATCGGGTTCAACCGGAATCGTTATTCCAATTTTAATAGTCTTATCTGGAAAAATTCCCTTCACTCGGTCCGACCATTCTACAACCGTTACGCCATTTCCATAGAAGTAATCCTCATAGCCTATTCCTTCGAGTTCTTCTGCCGACGAAATCCTATAAAGGTCAAAGTGGTAAAGAGGTATCCTTCCCTCATACTTGTTCATAATAACAAAAGTTGGGCTATTCGGTTCTTCCCGTGTATTCAACCCTCTAGCAATTCCCTTCACAAAAACTGTCTTACCGGTTCCAAGTTCACCGTTTAACCCAATAATAGTACCGGGCTTGAGTAATTTTCCTAGCTCTTCACCTATTTTAATTGTTTCTTCTTCACTTGAAGAATAAATAACACATTCCTTTGCCATATAATTATTTTTCGTTGATATTGGGCGTGATAATAATGTAAAGGTGAATTTTCGTTCCTAATTTCCAGTAAATTCCTTAGCACTAAAATTGAAACCCGCTCCGAGTTTTTATATTTTTCACAGTAACAAGATCAATATAATCACACAACAATACATATCAATGATGACACAGTTATTACTTAAATAATTAAAGCTTTAAGAATGATGAGCGACCTACCGGGTTCATGAGGAATTATAATATTATTCTTGCTAATTACTTCTAATTACTCTCAAATATTTCTTTGACTGGTACTCCATCCCAGTCCGTCGGTGGCTCAATTCCCAGAGCCGAAAGGACTGTCGGAGCTGTATCATAGATGATTACCCGTTTTTTGATTTTGTGGTTGTGCTTAACCCTGTTTCCGAGGACTATCCAGGGAATTCTTATGTTTTCTTTGTTTGTTCCTTCATGACTTTTAACCTTGCCTCCGTGATCAGCGAAGTATGGGCGGGGATTGTCTCACTAGGTTTTATTGTCTTTGCGTTTAGCGTGTATGAACTTAGTTTAATTAAGGAATATAAATTCGGGGTGTGAGTCTCTGAGATGGCGTCTGGTCTTAGGCCATCGATTGTGATGATTAATGCGAGTTTTGCCTCTGAATCTGCCCTAGCTAGGCAGGTGCAGACGATTAAAAATGCTAGAAGACATTTAGAAAAATTTTCAAAGAAAGTCTTTTTCAATTGTGTATCTTTCAGATAACAGTGTGAAATCTATGGGCTTTTTATAGGGAAATATTATGGTTGACTAATGCTTCAATAATGTTCTTATTTCGCCATGCCAGCGTATGGAACGGGGCTCGTGTCTCCAAAAGTTTTTGCCAGCGTCTTGATAAATTCTTGCGCATGATCGCTACAGAAAAAATACGAGAGCGCGGTTCCGCCTCCCATCCTGGAGACCGTTAGCATTTCATAATGTCTACTGCATAGGTCTTTCTTACACATGGCACATTCTTTAATTGCCTGCCTCTCGCCTTCGTTTATGCACCTGTTGCCTTTTTCATCTGCATGATCGCATTGGTACATTTCAACGGTTATTGTCTTCTTTGACATTTTTTACTCCTCAATAGATGTGCGATTCAAAATTGTCTAAGAGTGTGAGCCGAAAAAAATCTGTAAATAGTAACTGGTACAACTTAAACTAAATTTTATAGCCAAGTCAAGAAGTAACTTACATAAAACTAATTTTTCGCGGCACTTGATTAGTTATTCGGTGTACGTATATAATTTGTTGATGCTCACATTCCGTCAAATTGCTTTCGGTGGGGGGAAGCTTATATACAATAGGGTTACGAAGAGACCAAAGCTGGTTAACTTAGAAGTAACGAAGCTTTGTAATGCCCGCTGTGACTTTTGTGATTACTGGCAAACCAAACACGAGATAAGACTCACTGATTATACGCCTGTTATCAGGAAAATAAATCCCCTCGTGACTGTCATTACGGGTGGTGAGCCGATGCTGAGGAAAGATCTTCCTGATATAGTAAAGCAGATAAAAAAAGCTTCCTCTTGTATTTTTGTATCTATGGTGACAAAGGGTGATCTTCTAGACTATGAGAAGGCCAAGCAACTATTTGATGCAGGCATCAACCAGATTGCCGTTTCCCTTGACTTTCCTGGAGAAATGCATGATCAATACAGGGGAATACCAGGACTATGGAATCATGTTTCGACCCTGCTCCCAGAGCTTGGCAAAGAGTTTGGTCGAAAGAGGATAACCCTGAACACAATCATCATGAATGATAATCTGGATAAGGTTATTGATATCGCCCATAGAGCAAGGGAATGGGGTATATGCGTTTCGTTCAGTTCTTATTCTTTCATGAAAACGAACAATTCGTCTCATTTCGTTAAGAGGGAGGAAGCCGAGAGGGTCAAAGCAGTTGTTGAAAAAATCATTGGCCTTAGAAGAAGATGGAAGGGTACGATTCTTTCCACTGAAGATTATTTGAGAGAGATACCTGATTATTTTGAGAGGGGAGGTGTTCCGGACTGCTTTGCCGGGATTAATATGATTCAGGTAACGCCCAGTGGCCACCTGAAACGGTGCTCGGAGATGCCGGTTACTGCTCACTACAGTGAATATCGCCCGGGGCTATACGATAAGACAAAATGTACCGCTTGCTGGTATAGTTGTAGGGGAGAAACTGAAACTCCTATTAATCTTAAGAGAAGCCTTGAGTATATGGGTATATGGATTTAATTCTTAATTCGCCAGATTGTCCCGTGAGATTTGTCTTCCAGTATTACTGATTTTGATAGTAAATACGATCTGATTTCATCGGCTCTTTGCCAGTTTTGATCCCTCCTTGCTTCTGCTCTTTCCTCAATTAACCTGTTAATTTCCTCTTCTGTTATGTCTAATTTAATCTTGCTCAGTTTCTCTACGGTTAGGTATTCGTCGGGATCAATTTCAAGGATACCGAAGACGCCGGCAATATTCTTGATTTCGGTCAGTGCTAGATCTAATGTTCTTGTCCCTCCATGAGTGTCAATGGATCTGTTAATCGCTTTAGTCAAATCAAAAAGGTTGCCTATCGCTTCCGCAGTATTGAAATCATCGCACATAGCTTCCATCCATTGTTGCTTAAATGCGACAGTTCGTTCTTCCAATTCATTATCCTTTTTATCATTTCCGTTCCTCAAATCCCTCAGTCGCTTCAGTGTTATATAGAGTCTCTCAAGAGCGGCCTCTGATTCGTCCATGATTTTTTCGGAAAAATCCGCGGGATTTTGGTATTGGTGTGATAGAAAGAATAACCTGATTGTTTCTTTACTCCATCTCTTTAGTGCATCCATGACATTAATTATATTCCCGAGGGACTTGGACATCTTTTCTCGATTTATTTGAATCAGGCCATTGTGCAACCAATATTTAGCGAATTGCTCACCTGTCGCAGCTTCCGATTGGGCTATTTCATTCTCGTGGTGTGGGAAAATCAGGTCCTTACCGCCACCGTGTATCTCGAAGGTGTTTCCGAGGTACTTCATACTCATCGTCGAACATTCTATATGCCATCCAGGTCGTCCCTTTCCCCACGGGCTATCCCAGTTTGGTTCTCCGGGTTTTGCGGCTTTCCAGAGCGCAAAATCGAGTGGATCCTCTTTCTGCTCGTTTATGTCAATCCTGACACCTTCGAGCATATCGTCTGGGGATCGTTTAGATAGCTTTCCATAATCTTTGAATTTCTTAATCGAGAAGAATACGTCTCCCCCAGACTTATATGCGTAACCAATGTCAATGATCTTTCTTATGAGTTCGATTATTTCGGGTATGTGTTCGGTGACCTTTGGTTCGTAATTTGGAGCCCTGACACCGAGGGACTCCATTGCTTCCTTGTATTCAGCGATGTAGGTATTAGCAATTTCTTCAGATGGGATACCCGTCTCTATCGATTTTTTGATGATCTTGTCATCAACGTCGGTGTAGTTTCTTACATAAGTTACTTCATATCCAATTAATCTTAAGAATCTTGTCATAACATCAAACATCACGGCAGCTCTAGCATGACCGAGATGAGGAGAATCATAGACTGTCGGGCCGCAAACATATATCCCGATCTTGTTATCTTCGATGGGGATTAGATCTTCTTTGTTGCCAGTGAGTGTGTTAAAAAGCCTTATCTTTTCGTCCATGATTCGTGAGTGTTTTTGCTGAATTTTGTTTTGGGGTTTCGTTTTTGAAATTTAAATCAGGTCTTCACCACCGTCTACTCTTATCACGTTCCCCGTGATCCAATGAGTGGCTGACACCGACAGAGCAGCTATAGCTTGAGCGACATCCTTTGTCGTCGTAAGCCTTCCGCCAGGATTTACTTGAAGGGCATGCCTTATGATTATTTCGTTTCCGGGAATTTTTTTTAGGGCTGGTGTCTCTGTCACGCCGGCCTGGATAGCATTAGCTGTTATCTTTCGTGGAGCGAGCTCTACGGCAAGCTGTCTTATATGGGATTCCAGCGCTGCCTTTGAAGCTGATACAGCTCCGTAAGTAGGCCAGATCCTGTGCCCTCCGGCGCTTGTCATGGCGAATATCCTTCCGCCCTCGATAATCAGATTTCTTAGAACAAGTTCCTGAACCCAATAAACAAGGGAGTGGGCCATCACGTCTAGAGTCATGTTCATATTTGAGTCCGCGAGCATATCCTTACGATCAGAGGCTATATACGATCTTAAAGTGCCAAAGGCCAGAGAATGAAGAAAAACTCTGATGCCCTTCCGATCCCCGCTTTCCCTTATATTTTTTTCAATAGCATCTATGGTCTCTTTTCTTTTTTCCGCATCGGCGGCATTGATGTTAAAAAAAACAGCCTTTCTTCCCATATTGTTTATTTGATTTATTATCTCTTCTACCTTGGGTAATGTGGATTTTCTGTCGAGATGAACGCCAAATATGTTCAATCCAGCGCCGGCGAGTTCCAGGCTTGTTGCTTCACCAAAACCGCTTGATGCACCAAGGATGAGTGCCCACTGATCCATAAGACTATTGTCAGTTGTCAAAAAGTTTCCTCCTCCCGGTGATCACCTGAAGCTCAAACATGCTCAGTATTTGTTAAAAATACATTTTAGCCATACAGATTCTACGCACTTTATGATGAAATTCAAGGCGTATAAATCTCCCCCAACATTCCAGCCCTGATCATATATTGACAATGCTTTGTCAATTATGATTACTATTTAGCGATAGGCAAAGCAATGAGCATACTAAGCTATTCAAATATTAGCACATCAATCGGAGATATCTTTATCATTAGTGGAAAGAAGGGCATAACAAATCTGATTTTTGGGAACGAGAGATTTATGGATTTTAAAAGTAATTTAAATGAAAAAAGACTAGTTGAAGGTGGACGAGCCGAAGAGTCGGCGAAGGAGTTGGAGTTATACCTAGATGGCGGTCTTAAACATTTCAAAAGCAATCCGGTTGCATTACCGGGTACGCCTTTTCAGGTTTCGGTCTGGAAGAGCTTGTTGGAAATACCCTACGGACAGGTTATCTCATACAATGAATTAGCAAAGAGAATAGGAAATCCAAACTCAGCAAGGGCTGTGGGAAATGCAGTTGGCGCAAATCCGATACCGATAATTGTACCCTGCCACAGGGTCGTTTCCTCGAGGGGGCTTGGAGGTTATTCTTCAGGTATTGAAATAAAGAAGATGCTGCTTAGGCTTGAAGGGTCAATTTCATAAGTGAAAGAGCGGCTTTCAATATTAGTTTCATCCTTCTTTTATCTCGGCTATTCACCAGTCGCTCCGGGAACAGTTGGCACTCTTGGTGCGGTATTACTCTTCTATTTAATTTCTGGTTTTTCCAATTTAGAATATGTTTTATTTACTATCGTATTCATAATACTTTCTGTTTGGGTTTCAGAGGTTGCCCGGATCAGATTAGGAGATTCAGACCCGAGTAGCATCGTGATTGATGAGGTCTGCGGTTTTTTGGTTACAATGATTTTGATCCCTCCAAGTATAATTAATATTGCATTGGGTTTTCTTTTGTTCAGATTTTTTGATATTTTAAAACCTCCTCCGATAAGAAGGTCGGAAACGCTCCCAGGTGGTTTAGGCATTGTAGCTGATGATGTGCTTGCGGGGATTTATGCGAATATCTTACTTCAAATATTTGCCAGAGTATCGGGGTAAATAAATTGTAATGATATCGATGTGAACAATTTAGCGGTAACTTTATCATCAAAGGGCATTTGGATGAAAATAGAGATTATAACTACGGGTAATGAGTTGATGTGCGGACTGACACTGGACACAAATTTCCGATGGGCAGCAGAGAGGCTTTCCAGCACGGGTTTTGATCTTAAGTTCCATACTACTGTTGGAGATAACGAAGAAGATCTGATGCAGGCCTTCCGCAACGCAGAAAATAGGGCTCAAGCGATAATAGTTTCGGGTGGTCTAGGTCCCACCTCTGATGATTTGAGTGCAGGGGTTGCCTCGATATATTTTGGCGTAGAACTCGAGCTCAATCATCTCGCACTGGAGATGTTAGAACAGAATTTTAGAGAGGGTGGCAGACAGTTGTCAGAAATCAATAAAAAGCAGGCATATTTGCCTCACGGATCAAAGCTTCTAAAAAATTTCTGGGGAACGGCACCCGGTTTCCAATACGAGAGATCTGGTAGTGTATTTTTCTTTCTACCCGGGGTACCTAAAGAATTTAGGTCCATGGTCGACGAGTATGTAGTACCTGAGTTGAATAGTAGAAGCGTAGATCGACCCAATATTAGAACAATGCTCATAAAAACATTTGGGTTAAGAGAGTCTGAGGTTGCCGAAAAACTTCAAGGAATTGGGAAAGATGGTATTTATATAGGTTATAGATCTCATTTCCCCGAGATTCATTTGAGAATTTCGGCTCAAGCTGATAGAGATGAAGTGGTTAATGACCTTCTTGATTGCATAGAAAGAGAGGTTTCGAACCGGATTGGCGATTATGTGTTTTCGACAAAAGGAGAGGAGCTGGAGCAAGTGGTAGGGGACATATTAAAACGAAAAAAGCTTACACTTGCAATAGCTGAGTCATGTACGGGAGGACTTTTGGCACATAGGATTACAAATGTTCCAGGGAGTTCTGAGTATTTTGAAAGGGGTGTAGTCTCTTATAGTAACGAGTCTAAGGTAGATGTACTTGGCGTAGATAACGTATTGATTGAATCAAAAGGAGCTGTTAGTGCCGAAGTTGTACAATCAATGGCAGAGGGAGTGAGGATACTTGCAAATACGGATTTGGGAGTAGGGGTATCCGGAATTGCCGGGCCAACCGGAGGTTCTTCCGAAAAGCCAGTTGGCACTGTGTTTATAGGGATCTCGTGTAAGAACAAAGAGACATTTTCTCGTAGATATCAATTTCGAGGAACAAGGGAGGAAATAAAAATCATAACCTCAGAAGCTGCACTTGATTTGATTAGAAAATTTATTTCAAATGGTGTATAATTCGCAGTATATCATACTATGTCTAAAGAAGCATCTCTAAAAGAAATGAACAACAAGGAAAAAGCGATAGATCTCGCGATCTCATCGATTGAAAAGCAGTTTGGTCGGGGTTCGATAATGCGATTAGGCTCAGATTCGCCAGTTCCTGAGATGTCTGTAATCCCGACTGGTTCCATTGGATTAGATCTGGCTCTCGGTGTTGGGGGACTTCCAAGGGGTAGAATGGTAGAAATATTTGGACCGGAGTCTTCAGGCAAGACAACTCTTGCTCTTCATGCCCTGGCGGAATCACAGAAGCTCGGTGGAATCGCGGCTTTTGTTGACGCCGAACACGCTCTTGACCCTCATTACGCAGCGAAGCTGGGTGTAAAAGCGGATGATCTTCTAATATCCCAGCCGGATTTTGGAGAACAGGCACTCGAGATAGTTGACACACTCGTAAGGAGTGGAGCAGTGGATCTTATAGTTGTTGATTCTGTTGCAGCGCTTACTCCAAGGGCTGAAATAGAGGGGGAGATGGGAGATTCCCATGTCGGACTTCAGGCGAGACTCATGTCTCAAGCCTTGAGAAAAATCACAGCTACTGTTGGCAGGTCAAACACGATAGTAATATTTGTCAACCAGACCCGTATGAAAATCGGAGTTCCGTCTTACATGAATCCCGAGACAACAACCGGGGGTACGGCGTTAAGATTCTATGCATCTGTCAGAATAGACGTGAGACGGATCGGTTCCATAAAGGATGGGGAAGAAGTTTCTGGAAACAGAGTGAGGGCTAAAGTCGTAAAAAACAAGGTAGCCCCGCCTTTCAGAGATGCCGAGTTTGATATACTATTTGGTAGTGGAATTTCTTACGAAGGCGAGTTATTGGATATTGGTTCTAAATTAAAGGTGATTGATAAGAGTGGTACATGGTTTTCTTACAGTGATGATAGATTGGGTCAGGGAAGGGAGAATGCTAGGGCTTTTTTAAAGGAGAATGTTGAGGTTTCAGAAAAGATTAGATCCGAGATTCTCTCGATTTATGGTATTAAAAACGAAACCAAGCTTGGTGAGGAATAATGACTGAATCTTTAATTGATGAATTGCTTACAGGTGCTTTTAAGGTTGGTGCTTCGGATGTCCATTTGAAGGCAGGGAGCAGGCCCGCTTTAAGAGTTGAAGGTAGATTGATATTTGTAAAAGATGCACCCGAGTTTTCGAATGAAGAACTTCAGAAGTTGATATACTCCATTCTCAACGATAAGCAAAGAGAGAGATTTGAGCGAGATAAAGAATTGGATCTTGCGTATAGCATTCCAAACCTTTCAAGGTTTCGTATGAATGTTTTTCAGGAACGAGGAGGTATAGCTTGTGCTATTAGATCAATCCCATACCAGATAAGGGGTTTTAAAGAGCTTAACCTTCCCCCTGTTCTAGAGAAGATTTCGGAAGAGGAAAGAGGCTTAGTTATTCTCACTGGAACCACGAGCAGCGGTAAATCAACCACTCTTGCTGCTATTATAGATTATATTAACTCGACCAAAGCAAGGCATATAATTACGATTGAGGATCCACTAGAATATTTGCAGGTAGACAAGAAGAGTTATATAAATCAGCGTGAAATCGGGATTGATACATTCTCTTTCTCAAATGCATTGAGGTCTGCTCTCAGGGAAGATCCGGACGTGATTCTTGTCGGAGAGATGCGCGATCTCGAGACTATGGCAATAGCGATGTCAGCCGCTGAAACAGGACACCTTGTACTAACTACCCTTCATACGCTTGATGCCCAGGAAACCATTAACCGAATCCTTGCTATATTTCCTGCTCACCAGCACAACCAAATTCGCTATCAGCTTGCCCAGGTTTTAAAGGCTGTAATTTCACAGAGATTGATGACAAGGGCTGATAACAAAGGAAGGGTTCCCGCTGCTGAGGTTTTAATCGCGACGTCGAGGATTAGAGAGTGTGTATCTGATGCTACAAAAACACCTGAAATAAGGACAGCTATTGAAGAGGGTTACTTACATTACGGAATGCAAACCTTTGATCAGTGCTTGTATGATCTTTATAAAGAGAATCTAATAAGTTATGATGAGGCTATGAGGCAGGCAACAAATAAGGATGATCTGGCACTCAGAATCAGCGGTGTTACATCGGGCTCCGCTTCCTTGAGCAGGCTTGAACAGGAAAAGAGTACTGCCCAATAAACCTAAAAAGAAATATTAATTTATGTTAAGCTTATTTGTATTCTTCGTCATAGATGAGAGTTTTAGGTATTGAGACTTCAACCCATTCTGGGAGCGTCGCTATAATAGACGGCGATACGATTCTTGGAGAGATCTTTTTGAATGTCGGTCCCTCTCTTTCCGAAAAGCTCCTGCCAATGGTGGATTGGCTTCTGCGAGAAGCAGGTATGAAGAGGAATGATATTGAAGGAATAGCTGTTTCAAGCGGTCCGGGTTCATTCACTTCTCTCAGGGTTGGGATTTCAACTGCTAAGGGTATGGCATTTTCTCTTGGGATACCTATTGTTGGGGTTTCGTCCCTCGAGGTTTTATCGAGAAATTTACTTCATACGCCATATACAATATGCACTATCATTGATGCAAGAAGAAAACAGGTCTATGCGGCTTTTTTCAAATGCATTGGCGATGAGCCCATAAGGCTAAAGGAAGATTGTCTTATTAATCCGGTTGAACTTATCGCGATGATAAGTGAGGGGACAATATTTGTTGGTAATGGAGCGGTGTTATATAGGGATCTTATAGAGAAGTCTCTAGGAAATCATGCAATGTTTTGCACATCTAGTTTTAATTTTCCAAAGGCATCTCATTGTGCTCAAGTTGCCATAAATAAAATGAGTGGTGACAATAAAGGGGAGATTTCTCAATTCTCTCCTCAATATTTAAGTAAGGCCGATGCCGAAATATCAAAAGAGAGGTGAAAGCATGAAGGATTTAAATATAGTCGAAAAGTTGCTGGAGGGTGATGAGGAATTTAAAAAGCTATATTTTGAACACAGGAAATTAGATGATATAGTTAAAGGACTGGAAGAAAAGGATTCGATTAGCATTGATGATGAATTAGAGATTAAGAAGTTGAAAAAGATTAAGTTATCGCTCAAAGATCAGATGGAGATGAAGATAAGTAGGTTAAAATGATTATTTGTTATAAAGTCTTTTAGGGAGAAATAGCATGGCAAGAATGTTGGGAGCGCAGATGTTTTTTGAGACCTTGTTGCACGAGGGGGTAGACATTATATTCGGTCTTCCCGGGGGGTACGTACTTAAGGTGTATGACATAATGCCTCAGTACACAAATGGTCGCATAAGACACGTCCTGGCAAGGCATGAACAGGGCGCAACACACATGGCGGATGGATACGCCAGGGCATCTGGAAGGCCGGGGGTTGTGCTTTGCACTTCCGGGCCTGCCGCGACGAATACCGTTACTGGTATTGCCACTGCTCAGATGGATTCATCACCTATTGTCGTATTTACCGGACAGGTACCTACCCCTTATCTTGGGAGCGACGCATTTCAGGAAGCTGATCATATCGGAATCACACGTCCGTGCACTAAGCATAACTATCTTGTTAGGAAAACTGCTGATCTGCCGCGTGCAATGATGGAGGCTTTTTATATTGCTAGTACAGGAAGGCCAAGTCCCGTTCTTGTCGATATGCCAAAGGATGTTCTAATCGGTGAGGACGAATTTGTGATTCCAGATGAGATAAATTTGAGGGGTTATAAACCTTCCATAAAGGGTCATCCAGGTCAGATTAAGCGTGCGGTTGAAATGTTGCTCTCGGCAAAGCGTCCACTGATCTTTGGAGGTGGTGGTTTAATTTGGGGTGAAGCAACTGAAGAGCTTAAAGAGCTGGCTCATAGGCTTCAAATCCCGGTTACTCTAACCCTCATGGGACTGGGTGCTTATCCCTCTGATGATCCTCTTTTTATCAGTATGGTGGGGATGCACGGTTCTTATGCTGCTAACATGGCAGTCCACGAGTGTGATTTGGTTTTATCGATCGGTGCGAGGTTCGATGACAGGGCAACGGGAGGGAACTTCGGGAAATTTGCACCTAACGCGAAAATCATACATATCGACATCGATCCATCGACTATAGATAAGAATATTAGGGTTCATTGCCCTATAGTTGGAGATGCAAAAAATATATTGAGGCAGCTTTTGGATCTTCTGCCTGGCGAGATAAAATTTGATAGGAGAGAGTGGCTAGGCCAAATCAATGAATGGGCGAAGAATCATCCACTCACCTATAATCAAAATGGGGATAAGATCTTAACAACATATACGATAGATACGCTGTCTAAGATTACTAATGGCGACGCAATCATTGTCAGCGATGTTGGTCAACATCAGATGTGGGTTGCTCAATTCTACAAATTCAAAAGGCCAAGAACCCACATCACCTCTGGCGGACTCGGTACTATGGGATTTGGTTTTCCGGCTGCCATGGGTGCGAAATTTGCAAAACCCAACGAATTAGTGATAAGTGTGGCAGGGGATGGAAGCTTTCAAATGAACATGCAGGAGCTTGCGACAGCCGTTGAAAACAAGATGGATATAAAGATAGTGCTATTAAATAATCGTCATCATGGTATGGTGAGGCAATGGCAAACGTTGTTTTTTAATAGCAATTATTCAGGATCCTATTTCGAAGTGCTTCCGGATTTCGTTAAGCTAGCGGAGTCGTTTGGTGCTAAGGGACTAAGGGTTACAAGGCCCGACGAGTTAGAAGCCACCCTGAGGGAAGGAATCTTTTCTGAGGGTGTTGTGCTTATCGAAGTTGTTGTAGACTGTGAGGAAATGGTTTATCCGATGATAGCTCCGGGCGGTGCAATGAACGAGATGATTCTAGATCCAGTTGACATGGCATAATGATATCCAATTGTTAGAAAGGGGAATCAGTAGTCTTATATTCATTCCTTGGTTAACTCCCTCTTAAAGTATCGGAGGTCTAAAATTAGTGAGGCATACTATTTCACTTCTTGTAGATAACGAGCCCGGTGTTCTTTCCAGAATCGCCGGATTATTTAGCGCGAGGGGTTTCAATATCGAAAGCTTAAACGTTGCCGAAACCACGGATCCCGATACCTCCCGTATCACACTTGTCACCAGTGGGGATGATTGGATAATTGAACAAATAATAAAGAGATTTAACAACATGGTTAATGTTATCAAGGTAAGGGACCTCACTCCTCTAACACGTGTTGAAAGAGAGATGGTACTTGTCAAGTTAGAGGCAACTCAGGAAACAAGGGCAGAGATACTCAGGACTGCCGATATTTTTCGGGCAAAAGTAGTTGATGTTGGTCCTAAGTCATATACACTTGAGCTAACAGGGGATAAAGATAAGGTTACTGCGTTTATCGACCTTTTAACGCCATTGGGGATAAATGAGATCGCCAGAACTGGTACTGTTGCTATGATAAGAGAGACTCAAATAATTAAACGAAGGAGTTGAAAAATGCAGGTTTACTATAATAAAGATATAAATATTGAAATTTTGAAGAAAAGGAATATCGCGATTATTGGATACGGTAGCCAGGGTCATGCACATGCGCAAAATCTCAGAGAGAGCGGTATGAATGTTGTAGTCGGTCTCCGGGAGGGAGGCAGTAGTTGGGAGAAGGCTAAGGGCGCCGGATTTAAGGTCCTTCCAGTTGATGAGGCGAGTAAGTGGGCCGATATTATCATGATGCTAGCACCAGACACAAGCCAGCCGCAAATTTATTCAAACCACATCGGTTCTAACCTTAGGGCCGGTGAAGCGGTTGCCTTCAGTCATGGATTCAATATTCATTATGGTCAAATTGTACCGCCCCCGAATGTTGATGTCTTTATGGTGGCTCCGAAGGCTCCGGGACACACCGTCCGTAACGAATTCGCTCACGGTGGGGGAGTTCCTGTGCTGGTGGCAGTCCAGCAGGATGCTTCTGGTCAGGCAAAGGAACTTGCACTTGCATATGCGGGGGCCCTGGGGGCCGGACATGCTGGAATAATAGAGACTACATTTAAGGATGAAACTGAGACCGATCTTTTCGGTGAACAAACGGTACTTTGTGGAGGGCTTACCGCATTGATACTTTCTGGATATGAGACCCTGGTCGAGGCCGGATATCCGCCGGAGATGGCATACTTTGAATGTCTTCATGAGGTAAAGTTAATCGTAGATCTGATTTATGAAGGTGGGATATCAAATATGAGATATTCGATAAGCGATACGGCGAAATATGGTGACATAACGAGGGGACCGAGGGTTATAAATAATGATGTAAGGAAAGAGATGAAAAGGATACTCAAAGACATACAATCTGGTGAGTTTGCGAGGGAATGGATTCTTGAAAACCGCGCTGGGCGTCCCGTGTATAATGCTCTACTTAAACAAGGAGAAGCACACCCTATAGAAGAAATAGGGGAAAGACTCCGGGGGATGATGAGCTCTCTCTTTAAGAAGAAGCTTGTAGACAAAGCAAAAAACTGATGAGCTTAAATAGGGTAAAAATTGCTTCTGAAGGACTTGTTTACATAGCCGTTTTTGGCATATTGTGTTGGATTACGGGTCTTTTTGGGTTTGTGATAATTTCTGTGATCTTCTTGGTAATAACTTTGTTTATCGCATACTTCTTTAGAGATCCCGATAGGTCCATACCTCAGGATCCACATGCACTAGTTGCCCCGGCGGATGGAAGGATTGTCGAGGTATCACCTGCTTTTGAGGAAACATTCTTAGGTAAAGAGATGAAACGGATCGGTATCTTTTTATCAATAACTGATTGCCATATAAATAGGTCTCCCTTAAACGGGATTGTATTAGGCACAAAATACATTAAAGGGAAATTTAGTTTAGCTTACTCAAAAACTGCTTCACGCCAGAACGAAAGACTTTCTACGCTGATCCAGTCAGAAGAAAAAGAGAATGTAGTCCTCGTTCAGATTGCGGGGTTCCTGGCCCGCAGGATTATTTCATATCTTGCTATCGGGAGTCAAATTAGAAGGGGTGAGAGGTTTGGCATGATCAAATTCGGGTCACGGGTCGACATATACCTCCCGCTCAATTGTGAAGTGACTTGCAATGTTGGGGATTTTGTAAGGGGTGGAGAAACAATAATTGGATGGTTGAAAGAGGGAGAAGAATGAAAAAAAAGAAGACCAGAGGACAGAGAGTCATACCTATATTACCAAACATTCTTACAACGGGGAGCCTGTTCCTAGGTCTATATTCTATTATGACTTCTCTACAGATAGTGTCTATTCAGGGATTTCAGGAGTTTTCAGATGAATTTATTTACAACAAGTTTTGGTGGGCAGCGGCATTCATAGGTTTTTCCGTGGTTCTTGATATGTTTGATGGTAAGCTAGCGAGGTTGCTTAAATCCGAGAGCGAATTTGGTATTTCGTATGATTCTCTCTCAGACTTAGTTTCTTTTGGGGTGGCTCCGGGTATTTTAATTTATACATGGTCCCTGATGAATGCCAGCAAATTTGGGCTTATGGCTGTTCTTTTTTATATGGTATGCACGGCACTAAGGTTAGCGAGGTTTAATGTTCAATCAACAAAATTGGAAAAATACAAGTTTACAGGGTTACCCAGCCCGATGGCTGCCGGTCTGATGTTTTCACCTATTTTGCTGTTTTCGGAATTCAGGATTGAGCCCACTCAATTTATGGCATGGTTTTACTTAATAGCTGCGCCATTTGTGGGGCTTTTGATGGTAAGCAACATTCCATACTGGAAATATCCAAGGTTCAGGTTGGCAGGTCCTTTTAATGCTCTAGTGGTCTCTTCTATCATCATAGCTGCTCTTGTGACTAATCCGGAAATAATGGTTATATTGATTGTTTATCTTTATAGTATAGCCGGTCTGATTTTATATGTTGCGAAGCAACTAAATAGGAAGTCGCCTATTTCAGAAGATGCTGCTGCGGAATAAACATATATTTACTGTTTATTCTATAGGAAGGTTTTATAAAATTGATCTTAGTAGAGCTAATTTAAGTAGCCCTTTATATTTGTAAGTTACTGTATTCCCACGATTTTATATCTATAGTCCTGTATGGAGGCTTTTTATGAGATATTTCCTCATCATTCTCTCAGGTATAATGATAAGTCTAAATTTTAATCCGGAGAATGGTATGAGTATAAATGTAAACGAAGCGCAAGTGATTCAAAATGATTCGCTAGGTGAAATAGTAACAGGGGTACGGAAAATTCAGCTTAATAACGGCTTAAAGGTGATTCTTGAAGAAAATCACTCTGCACCGGTGGTCGCCGTGAATGTATGGGTAAAGACCGGAAGCGCTTGTGAGCAGGAGGGAGAATACGGGCTTGCCCATGTACATGAGCACATGGTCTTTAAGGGTACAAAGCGTAGAGATGTAGGAGAAATCGCAAGGGTGATAGAAGGGGATGGCGGAGATATCAACGCTTTTACGTCCTTTGATGAAACGGTTTATTTCGTTGCCATTGCCAGCAGGTTTCTTCCCACCGCTCTCGATGTACTATCTGATGCAATGGAAAATTCCACATTTGATCCCTACGAGCTTACCAAGGAGCTTGAGGTTGTGATGGAGGAAATAAGACGGAGCGAGGATTCGCCGGCGAGAGTATTGAGTGAGAAGGTTTTTTCGACAGCGTATAGTGTTCACCCTTATAAGCGACCTGTGATTGGAACAAAACAGAGTGTTAATAGTTTTACACGCGAAAGGGTCATTAATTTTTACAATGAGTGGTATTCACCAGGTAACATGGTGCTCGTTTTAGTTGGAGATTTCAACACCGATGAAGCCATCAATCAAATTGAAAGCACATTTGGTAAGATTAAGCCAAGGGTCGTACCTGAGTGTGTGATTCCTAAAGAACCTGAGCAGAAAGAGATTAGGACTTTTGTAGTTGATAAAAATGTCAAGGAGGGTTATTTTTCACTCGCTTTCCATATTCCGGATGCTAGACATGAAGATTCGGCGGTGCTTGATGTTATTTCCAGTATATTAGGTGGTGGAGAAAGTTCGAGGCTCTATAGAAGGATTAAAGAAGAAAATGGACTCGTGACTAATGTGTATGCTTATTCTTTTACCCCTAAGCATTCAGGGCTTTTTGGGATCGGTGGCACTGTAGACCCTGAAAAGAGCGAGGAGGCTTTGTCTGAAATAATTAAACAGACAAACAGGCTGAAATATGAGCCTGTATCCCTCGAAGAGCTTTCTAGGGCAAAAATAAATATAGAAAGCAATTCCATCTACGCTAAGGAAACTATGCAAGGCCAGGCGCAGAAGCTTGGATACTTTGAGGTTGAGGCAGGGGATTATAGATACGAGGATGAATACCTGGATAGGATTTCTCAGGTGAGTCCGGAAGATATTATCCGCGCAGCTAAAAAATATTTAAATAACCGGAATCTTAATGCAGGTATCTTATTCCCCACCGGCAAGGTCACGTTGAATCAAGAGGAGATAAAAGAGCTAGCGGATGAGGCTTCAGCCGCTATTGAACGAGAGTTATCACCTATCAATTCCGACCAATCCGACAAGGTTAGTAAGGTCGTCCTGAATAATGGTATGACAGTTTTGGTAAAGGAAAATCATTCGGTACCTTTATTTGCAGCCAGGGCAGTTTTTTTGGGCGGCGTGAGGTATGAGGATGAGAACACGAACGGCGTATCAAATTTTGTCTCGGAGACCTTAACAAGGGGAACTCAATCGCGAAGTGCGGAGGACATTGCCAGGGGAATCGAGTCAATTGCCGGCGAGGTAAGCGGTTTTTCCGGAAGAAACAGCTTTGGTGTAACTGTTGAAGCCCTTAGTCGATATTTCGCTCAGGCGACGGATATATTCGCCGATGTTATCATGAATCCATCATTCAGCCCGGTTGAAATCGAGCGTGCGAGGAGAGACATAAGCTCAAAAATTAATCGTGAACAGGATGACCTTGTAAGGACCACTATTAATTACTTTCTCAGTACCCTCTATACAGTTCATCCCTATAGATTTAATGTCCTTGGTACCCCAGAGACAATTAATAGGATTAATCGAGAGGACTTGGTTTCCTTTTATGAAAAATACGCACATCCTGAAAATATGGTTGTTGCAATTGTGGGTGATGTAAATGAAAAAGAAGTCATAAGGGAGGTTGAGAAACACTTCGGGAAGATGAAAAAAGGACAATTATTGGCACCCGATATAAAGCCTGAAGCTCCGCCTCTTGATATAAGGACTAAAATAGTTGATCAGAAAGACAAAGCCCAGACCCATATGATCATGGGTTTTCATGCGCCGAGCCTGGGAGATCCAGATGAGTATCCCATTGAGGTGTTGAATGCTGTGCTCTCCGGTCAGGGGGGAAGGTTATTTACTGAACTTCGGGATAAGAAGAGCCTTGCGTATACGGTTACATCATTTCTGACCGCGGGTCTAGAGCCGGGATTTTTTGGAGTGTATATCGGAAGTGCACCAGAGAAGCAGGATGATGCGATAGCGGGTATAAAAGAACAGCTGGCACGTGTATTAAAAGAAGGCATAACCGAAGATGAGCTAAAGCGGGCACAGAATTATCTTGTTGGTAATTTTGAAATTGGTCTGCAACAAAACTCTTCCCAGGCTGGGAAAATGGCGTTTGATGAGATTTATGGTGTAGGATGGGATGAATATAAGAAATATCCGGAGCAGATTTTCTCCGTGACAAGGGAGGATGTAAAAAGGGTTGCCAATAAGTACATAGACCTGGACAAATATACTCTCGCAATCGTAAAGTCTGAAGGGAGTAGTTAGATTCTGTCAAATTTACTCTCCGCGATGATCCTTTTCTTACTGCGCCTGCTCTAGTAAGACCACTAAGGCGGCCTAAAGGTCGCCGTTCCATGAGTGTCTCGGGGTCAGTCCTTACTTTATACCAATTTAAGACCTAAAGACATGGAGAAAGTAGTGCTTAGTTCTTAAAAAATGTCTAAGTGTAGTATATTTATCAAATTAGTCTTGGGAAGAGTTTAGAGTGTAGGGCTAAGTACCGACCCCGCTGATAGTAGGATGGGTACAACGCCAGCCAAACAGAGGCAAGTCCTCCCCTGGCTCCTTCTGATAAACCGGCGTACAGGTAATTGACAACTATGAGGTCTCAGACTCCACCCAGGTTGTGTTATTAACAGACATCGGCTGGCGCGATGCAGGATTAAAATCCTTTAACCATTATTGCTTCCAGGAGAAAACTATAGATTTGATTTTGAAGATATCGTATTTATAATAAAATTCTCCACTGGGAGCTAATAACTATAGAAATTTATTTGAAAACAAGGGCTGCTAGCTCAGTTAGGTAGAGCAGGTGACTCTTAATCCCTTCCCATCGGTAGCACGCCCGACCAATCTTGAACAAGTAAGAGCACAAAACACCTTTAATTAAAGGGCATTATAAGCTTAGTAATCCCTGTACGTTTGTTCACTCCTATGCTACACTTTTCAATAATTAACCAATGAACCGTAGCCAAGTTGTAGCCAAGAACGGCCACCGAAATCGTACAAAGCCCAAAAAAAATGCTAAAAAAAAGCCAAACTCAATCGAATTGTTCCCAACGTCTATATTAGAGAAATGGAAATCGAAATATGAATTTTGGCTACCAAGCTTTGGAGAATTAATAGGCAAATATAAGTTACATTACAAATTAGAAGATCTATCCAATAATGAGATAATGAATAACTTAACCGATGAAAGTTTACGTTTAATGTTCATGCGAGATTTTCTAGATACGGGGGATATTAATTTATTGTTAAGCAAATTCGATTTACAAATACTAGGACATCCTCTATGCCAAGCGGTGGTAAGTCACTTACAGTCAATAGTTATTAAGAAGGAAAGAGGGGAAAAAG
>DASWID010000027.1 GCA_036397855.1 Thermodesulfobacteriota bacterium
GGCTATCATAGGGGTGAAATTGAAGGAGTCGTCTCGAAATATGCGAACAAGCCTGTAGAGCTTCCCAATAATTATCGAGCGATAGAGGAAGCAATTTTTAAAAATATAAGCATCCCGTAATTTGGGTGGGATGTTAGTTCCCGTATTTCTTTTTACTCAGGATAAACTCCGAAATCGAAGAAATCTCACAACACAGTTGCTCCCGCGGATTCCCCGTCAAAGTCATTCGGGGACAAGCGTAAGCGGGAATCCAGAAAACGCATGGATACCCGATTAAGGTCCTCGGGCATGACAACAAGGGCTGGATACCGACAAGTCATGTCCGCGCGTGGTGCTGGCGGGGAGTAAGTAGGAATTCGGGCTTGCTCCCATTTCGTCTTTCGGAGTTTTATCCCGAAGCAATCTCATCTTTTTTCCTGTTTTATCAGTGCGGGGTTGGAAAACCCCGCCTATCGTTATTGATGACGGTATTTATTATGGATAGTCGGGACATTCTTGTCCCGATAGGTTTCCATCTCATCGATTTTATAGCGGACTTTCAGATTCTGAACTCGAAACATCCGGCTTTTACGGCCGTGAGATGAGAGATTAAATTTTTGCGTACTGATATCGTGCAGCATATTGCTCGGAGATTCACTATCGATTTTGCTTAATTGAATACCAGGCAGCCCCTGAGTAGTTTATCAAAGAGATAGCCTACGAACCGAATCTGATTACTAGGTCAAGTACGAAACCAACATTGGCAAAATCGGTTACCTCATTGCTTCCAAATGGAATTTCCACACCCGCGCCGACACTTACTATCTGTCCTCCGAACCTTAAGCCAGGCGTTAGATACGCTCCGGTTATGTTGTCGTCAAATGTTGTAGAAGAAGCGAGCAGCAACTCTAAAATAAAACTAGTAGAGAATGGAAGGGGTAGCTCCGGGGTAACGCTTCCGGAAGCTCCGTATTTAATAATCAGTTGAGTGCTATCCCCTCCAGTATCGAATACAGTATTGAGCTTTTCAGCATTTGTAAGGATGTCGAAATCGAGATTTGCCTGGAATGCGAATATTCCTCCACTTACACCAAATGCCGCATATGGTTTAAAGGTCCAAGCATCGTCTGCAAATGCTGCAACGTCTCTGAAATATTCGAGTGCGCCGAATGAGCCGAGCCCATTTTTTGCGGTGGGAAAGAAAACCTCAAAACCAGTCGTGAGAACAGCATTATCCAGGTTGAGCACAACAAATTTTGTGCCAATACTTAAGTTACCGAAGTCATAGTCACTCTCATCATCTGGTCCAAAATCTGTTACGCCTGCAAACGGGAACTTGGCGTATACTCCAAAAAGATTCTGGTAAATGTTAATATCCCCTCTGTATGAGTTCATTACCAGCCACCCGTCGTCATCTGTATCTATAAACTCAATATTCGCTCGGAGACCAGTGATAGAGTTAGGATGCTCAAGGAAGAAGGAGTAGGGAATTTGTGCTCCCGCCGCATTTGCTACCTTTGTTGAATTGAAAAAAATAGGGAGTGTAAACAGGAAAAAGATTGCTAGCCAGTTAATGTAAGTAGTTTTCCAGTTATACCATCTCATTCCATACTACCTCCTTTAAGATAGAGTTATTAACTAACCGAATTACAAGCAAATTTTAAAGCTCATTGTAAATTATTTAGAAAAATATTTCAAGTACTTTCTTAGTTTGTTGTTGAGATTAATTGAATTGGTTATGATTGAAGTGGTAGATGCAATATCAAATTAAAGGCCTGTATGTCATCACTGACGAAAAGCTTATCCCGAGGAATCGATTCGTTGAGACCGTCGAAAAGGCAATAAAGGGTGGTGCCAAGATAGTTCAACTCAGGGAAAAACAGTCCTCAAGCGAAGACATATTGAGGCTTGCTGAAGAGCTGCTTAAGCTCACGAGGAGATATAATGTGCCGTTGATAATCGATGATTACCCTGAGCTAGCAAGAGATATTGGTGCAGAAGGGGTTCATCTTGGCCAGCATGATACCTCCCTCGCCGAAGCGAGGAAGGTGCTTGGGAACAGAGCCATAATTGGGGTTTCATGCTATAGCAGTATAGAAAGGGGGATAGAAGCTCATGAAGAAGGTGCAGATTATTTGGCTTTTGGAACACCGTTTTTCACCCCCACCAAGCCGGACAGGCAGCCTACCTCATTTGAAATATTGAAGGAGGCAAGAAGGGTTATCCCAAAAATCCCAATTTTTGCAATCGGAGGAATAACACCTCAAAATGTAGCTTCAATTCTAGAAACAGGTGTAGACGGAATTGCCGTTATAACAAGTGTTTTTGGTTCTTCCGACCCCGAAAAGGTCTCACGACAGCTTAGCGCTTTTTTTGAGGATATTATTTAAATCAGATCAGACAATAAACAAGACACAAAGAATAGTTTTTGACCAGAAGGTTTCAGGGTTTTTTATTGTTTAGTAATTTAATGAAATTTCTCTTTCTTCTCTTATGCCTAACCCTTTCCGCCAGTGAGTGAGTTACTATAGGAAGAGCTATTGTAGCATCACAATAGCATTGAACTAATCCTCCATCCGGTAATTCCTTACCCCAAGAGACCGCCTCTTCGAACGTGCATCCCGACAAACCGCCCCATTGAGGCGAATCAGTCGTTATCTGTATGGCGTATTTGTGTGGATAATATGTCTCAGCTTTTCCGGTTTTTTTCCGGTTAAACCCGTGTTCTCTGTTCGGTATTCTTCTATCTTCATAGAGAAGATCGCTGGTCACAGCAAAAAGTTGAATAAAATCCTTTGGTACTCCTCCACCGATATAAATTACTCCGGTATCTTTTACATTCCCCCCCAAGCCCATGAATTCTATATAATCTTTTACTGCGTCGATGGTCAAAGTGAAACCCTTGCTCTTGGCTATGAGTGCTGCATCACCGTAGGGGCTGTCGGCTATGGCTGGACAAAAAATTGGGACTCCGTTTTCAGCAGCTAGGGTAACAATACTCCTGATGTCTCTTTCTCCCAGCCATTTTCCAAAAAGGTTTAGAAACTCCCTCGAAGAATATTTATATTCTTCATCAAGGGTTAAGATAAATTCCGCTATTAGTTCTGTCATCTTCAGATAATCAGATTCATCGCCGTATACGTCGTAGTACCTATTGAAGCCTTCCCTAAACAGTTCCTCATTATCTGCTAAATGGGTTCCTTGCCAATAACCCAATCCCATGGCGTCAATTATATCTTCGGAGATATTTGCGCCGGTCGGAACGAGTATATCAATATAATTGTTTTCTATCAGCCAATTGATTATTTTCCACTGTCCTGTTGTAGATAAAGAACCCGCATAACCAAAAAGAATAGTTGTGTCTCGGTCCATTAACATTTCTTCAAAGACTTCGACGACATTAGCCAGGTTCTTGCCCTGAAAACCAGTTTGGGACATCTCGGAAAGCAATTGAGAAATTGTCTTCTTGGTTTTTACCTCTATTGCTTTAACCTTTTTTGTGAAAAGTTTATTATCCTTCGATATTTTATTTTCTTTGAACAAACTTAAGCCTCCATTCAGCTTAGAGTGGAGTGGTTCTTTAATTGGGAAATTAAAACGCTACTTTTTTAAATATCTACTTTAAGTGAACTTATCTAACCGATCATTGCTATACTTTACTAAACTAATTCAACAAAATACCATAAACAAATCAAAGGTCAACAAAGTTTATAAATTTTTTTGAATTGAATGATATGGTTAGATGACCATATTAACAAGTTTCTTGGGCACCACAATAACCTTTTTGATTTCTTTCCCAGCTATGTAGCTTCTCACCTTTTCATCTGATAAAGCCGCCTGTTTCATTTCCTCCTGCGTAGATTCTGAATCCATCAAGACCTGGCTCCTTACTTTTCCATTCACCTGAATGACTATTGTTATCGAAGCGCTTTCAACTAGTTCTTTGTTCCAGGGCAGCCATGGTTTTACAACGAGTGTTTCATCATATCCGAGCGATTCCCATAGCTCTTCCGCAATATGAGGAGCCATGGGGTAGAGAAGTCTGACGATGGATTCAACCGACTCCGCCAGAACGGGTAGGTCATCCTTTTCTTTGCAATCAAATCGAGAGGTAGCATTTAGGAGTTCCATTATCGCGGCGATAGCGGTGTTAAATTGAAATCTTTCCAAATCCTCCGTTACTTTTTTAATGGTCTTATGAACCTTGATATGTAATTCTCTTGCGGATTTGGTGATTTTATCTAAATCCGGTTCCTTGTCCTTAATTCCCTTTATATCAAGGTGCGTAGTTTGAACGAGGTTCCACAAGCGGTTTAAAAATCGATATGCTCCCTCGATTCCCTCGTTGCTCCAGTCGAGGTCCCTTTGAACTGGTGATGCAAAAAGGATGAAAACGCGGACAGTATCGGCTCCAAATTTTTCGATCATGTCGTCCGGGTCAACTATATTTCCGAAGGACTTTGACATCTTGGCCCCGTCTTTTAAAACCATTCCTTGAGTAAGCAGGTGAGAGAATGGTTCATCCAAATTGCAAAATCCCATGTCTCTCAAGGCCTTTGTGTAGAACCTTGCGTATAGAAGGTGCAGGATCGCGTGTTCAATGCCACCTATGTACTGATCAACAGGAAGCCAGTAAGTGACTTTTTCCCGATCGAACATTCCTTTATCAAAGTCAGGGGAAGCATACCTCAGAAAATACCATGAGGATTCGACAAAGGTGTCCATGGTATCCGTTTCTCGCTTAGCGTCTGTACCGCACTTGGGACATTTCGTGTTGACAAATCTATCAAGTTTAGCGAGCGGAGATCCGCCCTTTCCTGTGAATTCTATATCAAGCGGTAGTTCCACGGGTAGCTCTTCATCGGGAACAGGAACAGTTCCACATGAATCGCAATAAACGACGGGAATTGGAGCTCCCCAGTATCTCTGACGTGAAATACCCCAATCCTTTAGTTTGTAATTGACTTGTTCTCTGCCAATTCCTTTGTTTTGTATGTGTCTTATAATTTCCTCTTTTCCCGTCTCGGAGGGCAGGCCGGTGAATTCGCCTGAGTTAACCATGACTCCGGGTTCTTCGTATGCGCTTTCCAATTTCTCTTGCGTCTTTAGGGGCAATTCATGAATTGCCCCTTCATTATTTTCTGGCTGGATGACGGTCTTTATTGGTAAACCGTATTCTTTAGCAAATTCAAAATCCCTCTGGTCATGGGCGGGTACACACATGATTATTCCGGTTCCGTATTCAATGAGAACAAAATTTGCTATGAAGATTGGAATACGTTCCCCTGTCAATGGATTCTTGCAGTATGTGCCGGTAAAAATCCCTTCTTTTTTAGCACCCTCTGAAATCCTTTCGAGGCTTGTCTGCTTCTTAATCCTTTCTATGGACTCAAGGACTTGCTTTTCGTTTGGTTTTCCTCTGGCTAATTTTTCGGATAACGAATGCTCCGGAGCAATGCTCATGAAGGTTACACCGAACAGTGTGTCGGCGCGGGTCGTGAAAATCTTTAAACTCCTCTCATCATCGATTGGTTCTTCGAGTGGGAAGTCTACTTCTGCACCGATGCTCTTTCCAATCCAGTTCCTCTGCATGGCAATAACCTTATCCGGCCAACCATCTTTTAGATTTTCACCCGACCCAAGGAGTTCTTCTGCATAATCAGTCGTTTTAAAAAACCAGCCATCCATCTCTTTTGACTGAACCTGAGAATTACACCTCCAGCAGATTCCGTCCTCTACTTGCTCATTCGCAAGGACCGTCTCACATGATGGACACCAGTTTACTAGGGATTTCTTTTTATATGCTAGCCCACCTTTAAGCATCCTCGTAAATACCATCTGCTCCCATCTGTAATAGGACGGCTCACATGTCGCGAATTCCCTTTTCCAGTCATAGCTGAAGCCGAGTCTCTTGAGCTGGCCTCTCATCTGCTCTATGTTATCGTATGTCCATTTAGCCGGATGTACTCCATGCTGTATCGCTGCGTTTTCAGCCGGTAGGCCGAATGCATCCCATCCAATGGGATGTAATACATTGAACCCTTTGGATCGATTGTATCGTGCTATTACATCTCCAATCGTGTAGTTTCTCACGTGTCCCATATGGATTCTTCCCGAAGGATAGGGAAACATTTCTAGTACGTAAGACTTCTCTCTTTCAGGGTCTTCTGATACTTCATATAATTTCTTATCTTCCCAAAATTTCTGCCACTTTTCTTCTATTTTTTGTGGATTGTAGTTTTTCTTCACGATTGATAATTGGTCCCTAAATGTTTGCTGTCATTGTTGTAAAAGCCAAATATTTCAGGGACAAGTTCCTTAAAAGTATTCTCTTCAATTCTCCTCTTTATTCGCTCTAACTTCTTTGTCTTGATACAAAGAAGCAAAAATCAAGGCTACCCAAAAATTTGCTAAAAATCATACACTCCGACTAAAAAATTTAATTCAACCGCAGCCCGCAAATTTTTTTATACGTCTTCGTTCCTGATTTTCTTAACGCAATTTTTGGAATGCCGTTTAAATCCTTTTGATTCTGAAAAGAACTAATCAAAATAGATCTATTCATGAAATTATGAGAATTTTGTCTACGAAATATCTAACATCTACAATTGTGAGTACTTCGACTGGCTCAGTACAGGCTCTAGCGAAGCAATCTTTAGCTGAACTTATAAACTTGGGTATCGAAGTTGTCCGTTGTTTATGGTTTTTGCAAATTCTAGAACGCTCACTCTTAAGGCGAAATGAGAATGAAACTTTTATAATTTTATTGAACATTCCATCGGTATGCTATATTTTAATTAAACGTCTATTATGAATCAAATCAGTTCGGTAACAGAATTGAAACGGATACTGGAAGACCTGAGAAAATATATAGAATACCAAAGGGCGCTGGGTCTCGAGTATTTAATTTCGAAGACAGAGAAGGTAGATGTGGAAAACATATCGATTAAAGAAGATGAAATGAGGACAAGAATACGCCCGAAGACGACAATTGACGCAAATATCCAATTGAATATATTTGATTCTTTGTCCAAGATGCAAACCCTTGAAGAGATCAGGGAAGAGATCGGAGATTGCACGAGGTGTAAACTTCATACCGGTAGGACGAATATTGTATTTGGTGAAGGGAATCCGAGGGC
>DASWID010000028.1 GCA_036397855.1 Thermodesulfobacteriota bacterium
TGGGGCACGAGGGTATGAATATGGAAGGGAATAAAGAAATGGAGACTCAGCAGAACCCCGAGGGCTATACAGAGATTAATATCACTCCACAAAGACAACAGCTTATAGGTGTAAAGACAGATGAAGTGATTACAAGAAATCTTATAAGGGATATCAGAACAGTTGGAATAATTGAAGCCGATGAGACAAAGATTGCGCGGATTAGTATCAAATTTACGGGATGGATTAATGATGTGTTTGTAGATTATGTTGGGAAATATGTAAGACGTGGGGAACCGATTTTTACGGTGTACAGCCCAGAGCTCGTTTCTACCCAACAAGAATACCTTCTTGCTCTAAGGGCACAGGACTCGTTTGGAAAAAGCTCATTCCCTGAAATCTCTTCAAGTGCAAAATCACTGCTTGAGGCTACACGTGAAAGGCTCCTCCTCTGGGATATACCTGACAGCGAAATCAGGAGAATTGAAAAAACAGGAAGACCCATTAAATACCTAACTCTCTATTCTCCTATAAGTGGATACGTAACTAAGCGAGAGGCCTTTCCTCAGAAGATGATTATGCCCAGTGACGTTGTATTTGAGATTGTGGATCTGTCTTCTCTATGGCTTCTTGCGGACATATATGAATACGAACTTCCACTGATTAAAGAGGGACAAGAAGCAACACTTTCTCTGTCATACTACCCAGCGGATGTTTTTCAAGGAAACGTCACCTACGTTTACCCAACTTTAGAGACAAAAACCAGAACTGTGAAAGTGAGGTTTGAGTTTAAAAATGAAGGTATGAAACTAAAGCCCGGTATGTATGCCAATGTTGAGCTAAAAGTTCCTTTAGGAGAAAGGCTATCCGTTTCAGGGGATTCGGTCATTGAAACTGGAGAAAGAAATATCGTATTTGTCGCTATGGGAGATGGCTATTATGAACCAAGAGAGGTTAAAGTCGGACAAAAAGCTGAAGGCTACTATGAGGTTTTAACCGGCCTAAAAGAAGGCGAGAGTGTGGTAAGAAGCGCAGCTTTCCTTGTAGATTCAGAAAGCCGTTTGAAAGCTGCTTTGGAATCATTCGGTGCGGGTATGCCCGGGCATGGAGGGATGGAGCCTGTTTCCGAAGCTCCAAAATTAGCACCTAAAGACGTTAACATTTCTTTTAAGTCAAATAACGTACCGCCTAAAGTCGGAGATAATACCTTCAAAATTACTTTGACAGATGTCAATGGAAATCCAATAAAAAATGCTAATGTTGATGTTCTATTTCATATGCCGGCTATGCCTTCAATGGGAATGCCTGCAATGAGCGTAACGGCAAAAGGAAAGCATTCTAAAAATGGACAATATTTTGTTGAGACCGAAATCCCAATGAGCGGTTCATGGCAAGTAAAGGTCGCCGCAACAATGCCTGGAAAACCGCCTGTATCTAACCTCTCTGAAATTAACGTTAGGTGAACCGTAAAGGAGACAAGACATGGTCGATAAGATAATTGAATTTTCTGCTCGAAATCGATTTATGGTACTTCTTATTATTTTCTTTCTGACAGTCTGGGGTATTTGGGCTCTTAAAAATACCCCTCTTGATGCCATACCAGATCTCTCCGATACCCAAGTTATCATTTTCACCGATTGGCCAGGAAGGAGCCCCGATTTAGTCGAAGATCAAATTACATACCCAATAACAACATTGCTCCTTGCAGCCCCAAAAGTGACAGTTGTAAGGGGTATATCCATGTTTGGATTCTCTTTTGTGTATGTCTTATTTGAGGACGGAACCGATATATACTGGGCAAGAAGCCGTGTGCTCGAATATCTCACTGGACTCCAGGGTAGATTGCCCGAGGGCGTTAATCCAATTATTGGGCCTGATGCTACTGGTGTTGGTTGGGTTTACGAATATGCTCTAGTTGATGAAACAGGTAAATACGACCTATCAGAATTACGATCTTTCCAGGAATGGTATTTAAGATACTGGCTACAAAGCGTGCCAGGCGTTGCAGAGGTCGCCAGTGTTGGAGGATTTGTAAAGCAGTATCAGATAAACGTGGATCCCAATAAGCTTTTAGGCTATAACATACCCTTAAAAACCGTGATTGACTCGGTGAGAATGAGCAACAATGATGTTGGAGGAAGAGTAGTAGAGTGGACAGGTAGGGAATATATTGTAAGGGGAAGGGGATATATAAAATCACTTGACGATATAAGAAATATAGTTGTGTCCGTGGATGGGGAGGGAACAGGTACTCCTGTGCTCCTTAGAGAACTAGCCGACGTACGACTCGGACCAGACATTAGAAGAGGCCTCACAGAACTCAATGGAGAGGGTGAAGTAGCCGGGGGCATTGTGGTCGCCCGATTCCGCGAGAATGCCCTGAATGTGATAAATGGTGTAAAAGAAAAGCTTGAAGAAGTTAAAGGCGCTTTTCCCGAGGGCATAAAACTGGTTACTACCTATGACCGTTCTGAACTTATCAAGAGTGCCATTAAAACCCTTAAGGAAAAACTTATAGAGGAAAGCATCATAGTCAGTATAGTCTGTTTGGTGTTTCTATATCACTTTCGATCCGCACTCGTAGTTATCCTAACCCTTCCATTTGCGATTTTATTTTCCTTTATCCCTATGTATTACCTCAAGCTCACATCCAACATAATGTCCCTTGGAGGAATTGCTATAGCAATAGGAGCCATGGTCGACGCTGCAATAGTGATTGTCGAGAACGTACATAAGAGACTTGAACACTGGGAAGAGGAGGGGAAAAAAAGGAATAGATTAGATGTAGTTATAGATGCCATGAAAGAAGTTGGAAAGCCTATATTTTTTGCATTACTCGTGATCACCGCTTCATTTATTCCTGTTTTCTCACTTGAATATCAAGAAGGAAGGCTTTTTAAACCACTTGCCTTTACAAAGACTTTTGGCATGGCATTTGCAGCAATTATATCTATAACCCTCACAACAGCTTTGGTTACAATACTCGTTCGCGGGAAGATTACACCGGAAAAGAAAAACCCCGTGAGCCGAATATTAATAAAGGCCTATGACCCAGTGGTGAACCTTGTATTAAGATTCAAGAAAACTACAGTGTTTATAGCAGTTATTATTCTTGTCGTTACAATTCCTATATTCTTCAAACTGGGCTCTGAGTTTATGCCCCCGCTTTATGAAGGGGTCTTAATGGATATGCCGGTTACGCCACCCGGAATCTCAATAACTGAAGCGGGAAAATTCATACAAGTTAGAGATAAGATAATTAAAAGCTTTCCAGAAGTTAGAACAGTATTCGGAAAAGTCGGCAGATCTGAGACGTCAACCGATCCAGCCCCCCTTTCAATGGTAGAAACAAATATAGTCTTAAATCCCGAGCATGAATGGCGAAAGATTCCCGAGAATCGCTGGTATTCAGGTTGGACGCCCGAACCGCTTAAAAAGGCATTTCGACTTATCTGGCCTGAGGAACGGACCATCTCCCCGGAGGAGCTGATTAATGAATTAAATCAGGCACTCCGATTTCCAGGCTATATAAACGCCTGGACCATGCCAATAAAAGCAAGGGTTGATATGCTTACAACAGGTATTAGAACTCCCATAGGAATTAAGATTTTTGGACCGAACCTTACAAAAATCGAGGAGATCGGAAAAGAAATTGAAGGAGCGCTTCAGGGAATCCCAGGGACTAGGAGCGTTTATGCTGAAAGAGTAACCGGTGGATACTACATAGATTTTTGGGTCAAGCGCGATGAAGCAGCACGTTATGGATTGAGGGTTGAGGATGTAGAAGATGTTATAGAAGCAGCAATAGGGGGGAATAACATTACCCTGACTATCGAAGGTCCTGAGAGATATCCTGTAAATGTTAGATATTCAACGGAACTACGCGACGAGAGTAGAAAGCTTGAGAGAGTCCTCGTTCCAACTCCTTCCGGGGCACAGATTCCCATAGATCAACTAGCTGATATCAGTATCGTAATGGGCCCTCCAGAGATAAGAACTGAGGAGGCGACTAAGGTTGGTTATGTATATGTTGATATAACTGGAAGGGATATCGGAAGCTATGTTGAAGAGGCCAAAAAGGCTATTGGTGAACACGTTAAGCTGCCTACGGGATATTTTCTCACATGGAGTGGACAGTATGAATATATGCAGAGGGTAAAAGAGCGTCTTAAGCTAGTTGTCCCACTTACCCTTCTAATAATCTTCGTGATTCTGTACCTGAATTTTAACAATGTTGTGGAAACCTTGATAATCCTTCTTTCGGTTCCCTTCGCCGCAGTCGGTGGAATATGGCTCATGCATCTTCTGGGTTATAACATGAGTGTTGCCACATGGGTGGGATTTATTGCACTTGCAGGACTTGCAGCCCAAACGGGTGTTGTAATGATAATCTACCTTGATGAGTATTATGAGAAGATGATTAAAGAGGGGAAAAAAGATTCAAAGAGCTTGGCAAAGGCTATACACGACGGAGCAGTACAAAGGGTTAGACCTAAAATGATGACCGTTATGGCAATGATCATGGGGCTTCTTCCACTTATGTGGAGTCACGGTGCAGGTGCCGACGTAATGAAACGGATTGCAGCGCCCATGGTTGGCGGACTAGTAACATCGACTATTCTTACTCTTATCATAATCCCTGCAATTTATGAAATCTGGAAAAGCAGATCTTTAGAAAAGTAAAGTAGGTAAAGTGAGGCGTGTTGATAAGGATGGTCAATAACGAAACATATTTGAAAAACAGTCAAGAATTGGACTACCTCAAAAAACTTGTCAATCAACATAAAGTCTGCTGGGAGGTGTGGCCGGAATACCTTATAGATAAGAATGGGAATAAAGTACAGATCGGTTTTGAACTAGACCTGACGGGAATCCATTATCATCCTGTACACCACCCTACCCCTGGTTGTGATGAATGTGTGAAGGTATATAACGATCTAAAAAAAATTGCTAAGTTAATAACACCAAAAGAAGGACGCGAAAGTAAATATGATATAGGAATTTTCGATAGATCCATTCATTCAGCTCCAATCCGTAAATTAAGAGACGAGGTAACACTCACTTTAAAAATCGTACACCGGGCGGGTTTCGATCGCCCAGTAGACGCTTGCGAAGTTGAGTGCCTAAAAGAAATGGAAGAGAAACTAAAAGAGCTTGGAGTAAAGAAGGGACAGTGGCGTGATTCGGCTAAAGACAGTGAAAATTAGCAAAATCGTATACCAAAGATTTAAGGTTTTTATAAAAATGGATAATTCACTAAAACATCAAGCCACATCACATAAGGAGGCAAAATAAATGCAATATGTCAAAAATATAAAAACGAAGGAGGTGATACAGATGAATAAGCTTTTCCTGGTAATCATAGCTTTGATTGCGTCAGTTTTGTTTCTTCCGTTGACAACAAACATATCAGTTAATGCTTCAGAGGAAGAAGACATAAATGTGCTTATTGAAACTGCGAACACACCTGAGGAACATATGAAGATAGCTGAATATTATGAGAAACAGGCGGCTAAAATGGAGCAAATGGCTCAGAGTCATAAATCAATGGGTGCAGCTTATAAGAACAGAAGCAAACCTTGGCCTTCAATGGTTAAAAACTGTGAGAGGCTCACACAGGAGTATACTGAAGCCGCTAATGAATATAAATCACTGGCACAGGAACACGAAAAGATGGCGCAGGAGATGCAACAGAAATAGACAGTTTATCAGGTAGGGGATTTGGCCTAGTCGTGTCAGAAACGCTCTGGAAAGGAACACCGGTTGTAGCAGGTAGAGCCGGAGGTATACCTATTCAGATGGAAGAAGGTGTTGGGGGGGGTTCTTAGTTAACTCGATAGAAGAGTGCGCCGAGAAGACATTGTGGCTCCTTAGAAATCCGGAAGAGGGCAAGAAGCTGGGCATCCGTGGTAAAGAAATTGTAAGAAAACGATTTCTGCTGACTCACTTAATTGGTGATGAAATGAAACTATACGCCTCACTGTTAGACACTACAGCTAGGACCAAGAAAAAAGAATCCACGCTGGACGCATATGATGAAACAAAAGACCCGGTTTGCGGGATGCAATTGAATCAAAAGAGGGCAGGTTCTATTATACATGAGGGTGAGGAGCATTATTTTTGCTCAGCCTCATGCAAAGAACTATTTGTGTCTGACCCATCACGCTTTCTTAGGACTGGGGAACCGGAGGCTTAGCTATTATTTAGAAGAGAAGATAAAAATCATGCCAGAGTTAAGACAAGATTCCAATACAAAGGAATGGGTGATTATTGCAACAGAGAGAGCGAGACGACCCCATGACTTTAAGATTACAAAAATTAAGGAAGTCCTCCCCCCCTTTGTAGATTCCTGTCCCTTCTGCCCAGGCAATGAATCGGAAACACCTCCTGAAGTCCTAGCCTATCGTGATTCAGGAAAAGCTAATAGTCCCGGTTGGCGAGTGAGAGCAACTCCGAATAAATATCCAGCTCTAGTTCATGATGGTTCCATAGTGAGGAGAGAGGAAGAGAAATTGTTTAGAAAGATGGATGGAGTCGGTGTTCATGAGATAATAATCGAGACTCCATATCATAATGGACTAATCCCGCTTATGAAGGATAAAGAAGTTGAGGAAATACTCCTAGCCTATCGGGAAAGATACAATGTTGTAAAAAAGCATCCTACCGTCAAACTGATCATAATTTTCAAAAATTATGGCAAATCAGCAGGAATATCACTGGATCACCCCCATTCACAGTTAGTAGCAACTCCTATTGTTCCAGCGCATATAAGAAGAAAATTCGAAGTTGCGACGTCCTACTTTGATGATACGGGAAGATGTATTAATTGTGATATTGTACTAGGGGAGCTTAAAAATAAAGAAAGAATAGTTTTAGAGGCAGATAAATTCGTCGTATTTCATCCCTTTGCTTCCCGCTCCCCCTTTGAGACATGGATTGCTCCAAAAAGGCATCTTTCTTCCTTTGGTAACATCCCTCCCGAAGACATTCCTGACCTTGCAAGAGTATTAAAAATCACCCTCTTAAAGATTTATAAGTCACTCAATAATCCTGACTTTAACTTGGTGATCCATACAGCACCTGTCGATGACGAAAATAAGAGCTATTATCTCTGGCATATCCAGATCATACCAAGACTTACTACGGTGGCCGGGTTTGAAATTGGCTCCGGTATTTTTATAAACACTTCCCTTCCGGAAGAAACAGCAGAATTTATAAGGAATGTAAAGATTTAGTCTATTCTTACAGGATGTCTTCCGAATCGCGACTGACCCTAAAAACGGATAAACTACCGTTGAATCAACAAAAACTTCGAATTGCTTGCTTGATGACTCAATAACAATTTATATGATAATAAATGATCATGTTATGGTAATATGAGTCAAGATAATAGATAATGACGTTGCAATAAGGAGGTAAGAGATGAAAGTGATATGGACAATCTTAATTTTTATTATAATTGTTATCGTGGGCTTTTTTATCTTCATCTACATGGGAAAATATGATGTCGCAGCTACTAAGCCCCATACGAAACTTACAGAATTTATATTGGACACCACTACCGAACAATCAATCAGATCCCATGCAAATGGTGTTACCGTTCCCTCCCTTGACGATCAATCAATGGTCAAGACGGGATTCAATCACTATAAAGAAATGTGTGTAGGATGCCATGGCGCTCCAGGTGTTAAACCCTCCGAGATAGGTAAAGGACTATATCCCGAACCACCGGAGCTTGCAGATGAGATCGAGGAATTCAGCTCAGAGGAGCTTTATTGGATTACGAAGAATGGAATTAAAATGACAGGAATGCCCGCCTTTGGACCGACTCACAGTGAAGAGGAACTATGGTCAATAGTAGCCTTTCTGAAGCAGCTTCCCGACTTGACCGCTGAAAAGTATAAAGCGATGGTAGAGGAGGAAAAAGCGCAGAATCAGGAGCATGAGCACGGAAATGATCACGAGCATCATCATGAACCTGGCCACGAACATTAGAAATTTGTTTATGAATTGGTAATAGCATAAACGCAATCGATGTCTAAGCTACCGGAGCTGGATATGCTTAATTTTTAATCAAGATTGAACAATTTTTGTGCAAATGTTAAAAAGAACTGGCAAATAAGTTTTTGAAACAGGCTAAGATTAAAAATGGCATGAACTTTGCAAGCTATAGAATTCAGGGATTAATTTTAACTAAAATTTAAATCTTTATAGTAACAAGACAAAGTAGTTACAAGAAGGGGGTAATATGATGAAAAATTTGTTAACTCTAGCTTCGTTTTTGTTATCTCTAGTGATGTTCTCGTATTTGATCGAAGTGCCGAGTTATGCTTCCGAGGAAGAGGAAATCTTGATTTTGATTGAAAAGGCGCAGACTCCCGAAGACCACATGAAGATTGCCGAATACTACGAAAAAGAAGCCGCAAAAATGGAGGAACTGGCAGAGGAGCATAAATCTATGGGAGAATCTTATAAAAACCGAAGCAAGCCGTGGTTATCGATGGTTAGCAACTGCGAGAAGCTTTCGCAGGAATATAGTGATGCAGCTAATGAGTATAAATCTATGGCACAGGAACACGAGAAGATGGCGCAAGAAATGCAGCAACAAAAATGATGTAACTTCCTAAGGTAATTTATTTTACTATCTTGGGGAAATTATTAAGACGGCAAATTCCCATAATCCTAACTAGAGTTTTTTTATTTTCCTCGCCGGCGAAGCAGGGCACTGCACACTTTTAGGATTACCTTCTCCACTTAAAACTGTCCCAGGATTACTAGGACATAACAGAAGAGAGTAGAGGTTTATACGCCGAGTCCTTAAAAGCTACGACTAGGTTCTTGATTTTGTTTATATTTTGACGTAAATATTAATAAATATCATGGCGCTAACTGGGAAAGCGAACGATAAAGCCTTTACTGGAAAAAAATCACGAAACGGAACCCACAAGACAAAAAATCTTCAACTGCAAAAGCTTGACCATAATCATAAGGGCGCCCCTGCCCTCGCCCAGGCTCACGTTGGCATTGCTATTGGTGCTGGGACAGACGTTGCTGTAGAAACTGCAGACATCGTTCTTGTAAGAAGTAACCCTCTGGATGTAGTTGCAATACTAGACCTTGCACGCGCTACCTATAAGAAGATGGTCCAGAATCTTGCCTGGGCTACAGGCGACAATGTAGTTGCTATCCCGCTCGCAGCAGGAGTTCTGTATCCTTTGAGAATACTTCTCAGTCCGACACTTGGCGCGGTGCTAATGTCACTGAGTACAGTAATGGTCGCCATAAATGCGAAGTTTCTTAGAATTGAGAGATGAACTAGCATAAATGAGTATATTGCTATCTTCTAACGGATTTACAGAAAATGTAAATGAAGGGAGATCCCATGAAATTGAATATATTGACATCGTCACACATTAGGTTTAAATGTAAATAAGTGGAATAAGAGCACTTTGAAAGAGTAATTGTACTCAGGAGGTAATAAATGTGAGAAGATTTATAATTTTAATCGCTATTATGGTATCTTCGGTAAACATCTCATTTGCCCAGGGCACGATGCAGAAAAAAGAGGGACAGAAGAGTATGCCTGGTCAAGGTATGATGGGTATGCATGGAATGATGGGAGGAAAGCATACTACGATGTATGGCATGATGATTCACCATCTCCTGATGAAAGCGAATAATCTTGAACTTACGGACCAACAGAAAAAGGAGTTATCCAAGATAAATGAAATGTTTCTGTATCCAATTGTTCAAAAGGAAGCTGATTTTAAAATCTCACACATTAAAGTTATGGATTTGTTACATGATCCCAATTTTGACCCCTCAAAGGTAAAAGAAGAAATCAAAAACTCTAACGATATCAATCTTGCTATGGCAGATCTCTACGTAAACGGGCTTGTATCAATCAGAAAAACAATCGGTTTGGAAAATTTCAAGACGATTATGGGACCGATGCCGATGATGGGCGGTCAAATGATGAAAATGGAGAGTAAGGAACAAGTTCCTGTTGAAAAACATGAAGAGGATCAGAGTGAGTAATAATCTTATTAGCCGAGTAATTATAAGGGAACTTAAATTTTATGTTAAATGAGCAGTATTACTTTGTTCACCTAGAATTCTACTCAGGCCGGCACCTGGCGCGGGATTCATGTCCTTAAGCAGTGTGATCGTGGCAATAAACGCAGGGTTCTTAAAACTAACGAAATAAATTAGTGACACCGTCAATAACAAATTTCAAGCTCATGAGCGCGATTGCAACTAGAACCAATCTTCTAAAAAAACTTTGAGGTATTTTTGTTAATACTTTCCTCCCTGTATAGGAACCAGCAAAAGCAATTACGAATAGCAAAGGTACATAGAGATAATATTTCTTTTCTAGAAATCCACTTCCTAAATATATGGGAATCCTAGTCAAATCGACTCCTATAGCAATAGCGGCCGCAGAAGCTATATACCTTGTTTTCTCCAAGTCAAAAGCAATTAGAAAGGCGCCCCTCAATGCCCCGCCAGTGCCAATTAAACCCGCTAAGAAACCTGATAGACCCCCTCCAATTATGGCGCTCCTTTTTGTCGCAGAAAACCTAAACTCAGGTCTGAAAGTCGTGGTTATGGAAAATATTAAGAGAAAGATCCCTAGAATCAACTTGAAAATATCTTGAGAAATATATTTCACAAATACAGCCCCAACTCCTGTCAAAATAATACTTGGCACTCCGAAGAGTAATATCAGTTTTTTATCGAGACCATGACGAAAAAAAGTTAATCTTCCTAAATTTCCGAATACATGGAAGAAGGCGACAAGTATTAGAGCAGCCTTGAAGTTTATAAAAAATAAGGCAATAGGCATGAAAATTGTTGAAGAACCAAAACCTATAGCCGTTCCTATTACCTCAGCAATAAATGCCGTCGCAAAAAATAATAATTCACTCAGAGATTATCCCCTCAATAATTTTATAGAAATATCTTATTTAAATATTAAAACAAACTGTCATAAAATCTTTAGTAATTTTTTTTAACCTTATTTTGATTTTACCCTGAATTTATTAACATACTTGTTGAATACCCCGTAGTTTTACTACCGTGATGAAAACAGGTCGCCCCGCGTGCAAAATCGAATTTAAAATTTTAGTATTAGCAATGCTAAAAAACTAGAGAGGAGATATTATGGTAATTGCAAAGTCATTGTTTTATTTTGTATTGGCTGGATTGTGTGAAATAGGAGGTGGGTATCTTGTATGGCTCTGGTTAAGAGAAGGTAAAAGTATCTGGTTTGCTCTTTTTGGAGCGGTTGTGCTAGTACTTTACGGGGTTATTCCCACTCTTCAACCAGCACATTTTGGAAGGGTTTATGCAGCCTATGGAGGTATATTCATAGTACTGGCTATTCTTTGGGGATGGAAGATCGATAATATAACTCCAGACAGATTCGACCTTATGGGTGGCACTATTTCATTGATCGGCGTTTTTGTAATAATGTATTGGCCCAGAAGTTGAATTCTGAATTATATTTATTCTTAAAACATTCAGTTAAAAGGGTACAAAATCACAAGCAATTACAAAGATGACCAATATGTAATTTTTAAAATGGGATTGTTCAGAAAACGCAATTGAATTATTAGAAAATGGAATTACAGGCAGTAATCAGATGCCCTGAATGTGGATTTGAAAAGGAGGCGACCATGCCGGTCGATGCCTGCCAATTCTTCTATGAATGCACGAACTGTAAAACAGTACTTAAACCAAGACCAGGAGATTGTTGCGTCTTTTGTTCCTACGGAAGTTTAAAATGCCCGCCAAAACAAGAGGGGCGGTGAATAATTTGGATTGCACAAATTTTGTTTCCATGAGGAACCTCTTATAATTTTTAAAAAGATATAAATGGTAAAAGAATAATTACTATAATGATGAATAATACAGTGAAAGAACATTGGAGCAGAATTTACACTTCAAAAGACATAAACAAGTTAGGGTGGTATGAAGAAATTTCTTTACCTTCCATTAAATTAATTTCCAAATGCCATATTAATAGGGATGAGCCTATATTAGATGTAGGTGTAGGTGCATCAACTTTAATTGATTCTCTTATTGTGCAAGGATTTAAAAATATTAACGCAGTTGACATTAGTGAAGTAGCATTGAACAAGCTAAAAGAAAGATTAGGCGAGGATAATAGCCGCTTAGTAAAATGGATTGTAGATGATATTACAAAGCCAATCCATATTCAGAATTTAAGGGATATAGCACTTTGGCATGACAGGGCTTTATTTCATTTTCTCCTAGAAGAAAACCATCGACACATGTACTTAAAAACGCTAAAGAAGGTGGTTAAAAAAGGTGGCTATGTAATCATTGCAAGTTTTTCGTTGAAGGGGGCGAAAAAGTGCAGTGGTCTGGATGTGATGAATTACGATCAAAATATGCTGGCGAAATTCTTGGGAGAGAATTTTGATCTGCTTGAGTATTTTGATTATATGTATTACATGCCATCAGGTGAACCCAGGTCATACATCTATACATTATTCCAAAAGATGAATTAAAGGAGTGAAAAAATTAGTAGCATTAGTAAGAATAGCACAATTAACAAAATTAAATCCGAACTGCAAGAAGGAATAGATCTTGAGAAGTGCAGAAAATGCGGATGTATGAAGCAGACTTTGGAGAACCTCCACTCCTCTTTTTCCCTGAATCAGACTCAGGGTTCATCGGAACTGATTAAAAACATAGAGCATTGGCTTTACTTAATGGACCCAATTAAGTATGAGTGCCTCGGTTGTGAGTATTGTTACCCTGCAGAAGCTATGAATATATTTGCTCATGAATTCCCTGAAATAGCAGAGGCGAGATCTTTACGTTGTGGATTTGAGATTAGACAACAAACCTGGCCTCCTGTTCCAGGAGATTATTTTTCCTTATGTGATGATCAGAGTTGTCCAATTGCAGTTTCTACTCTTGCCAGCGTAGAACTTTCTGAAAGGCTTGCCAGTATTAAGCCAAAGGGGCTTTGCATTGTCGGAAAAACTGAGACAGAAAACATAGGCATTGACAAAGTCATCAAAAACACGATTACCAATCCAACAATACGTTATCTTCTGCTAACTGGAAAAGACTCGAAGGATCATCTGCCAGGAAAAACTTTCCTTGCCCTTGGAGAAAATGGGATCGATGGGAAAGGGAGAGTGATAGGGTCTCCTGGGAAGCGTCCATTTTTAAGAAATGTGACTAAGAGAGAAGTTGAAGCCTTTCGGAATCAGGTTGAGGTCGTGGATATGATTAGCTGTGAAGATGAGGCGATAATAATAGAAAAAATCAATGAGCTTTCACAAATGATACTTCCCTCTTCTATTTGTGAGGAGAATTTTGATAAAACAGAACGTGTTCAGATTTTGTCGGTCCCGGTTATAAAAGCAAAATCGCACACAAAAGTCGCGCTAGACAAAGCTGGTTACTTTGTGATTATCCCCCGACAGGATAAAGGTATCATCACAGTAGAGCATTACTCCTACGATAATAAACTTCAACATTTAATAGAGGGTCAAGATGCTAAAAGCATCTACTCGACGATTATAGAATACGGTTGGGTTACACAGTTGACCCATGCCGCTTATCTTGGTAAGGAATTAGCAAAGGCAGAGCTTTCAATGAAACTTGGATTTAAATATATGCAGGATGGTGCGTAAAGAGGTCACAAAGGGATGCATTATTTACAGACCTAATGTTAATAACTCACTAACAACGAATCTCAATCTCCGGAAGACCATTTTTTCGTTTCATGTACTTACTCCCTCCAGTCCATCATAATTTCCCAGCAGATTAAATTTTCCCCCTTGACATTCCACTCTACTGTAAGGTGTACAATTAATATTAAAACTTCAAAATCAGCGAGGTGATAAAAATGGAGCCAAAAGAAACAGTTTACCTTTGTCCAGCATGTGACATGTGCCCCGAGGTAAAATTATTTGAGAGTCATGTGACAATTGGAGAAGAAGGAAACATGGTAGAGCTAAGCGTAGCTGAATGGAATACGCTTGTTGAGAAGATCCTCAGCGGGGCACTTGGAAAGCTTTAACCCATTTTAGGGGAAGGTGGTCATCTTCCACCTTCCCCAATTTAGTTTATGTGGAGGATAAAATATGGAAGAAAAACCGCTTTTTATTGGGAAACTAGCCAAACAAACTCGTGTCAATCCTAAGACAATCCGTTACTACGAGGGAATTAACCTCTTGTCTAAGCCCAAACGAGAGCAGAATAACTATAGGGTTTATTCTCAAGATACAATAAAGCGGATTAATTTCATAAAGAAAGCCCAGGGTCTAGGATTCACTCTGAGAGAAATTAGAGAGGTTCTTGCTTTAAGTGATAGAGGGCTTAAGCCATGCGCTCATGTTCGAGACCTTTTAAGTAAAAGGCTCATGGATCTCGAGCAGAAGCTAGCTGAACTAACCACGCTCAGACGAGAGCTTAAAAAGCTTGAAGATGAATGGGCAAGTATGAAAACAGTAGAAGTCGATAAAGGTGTAGGAATTTGCCCCCAAATTGAGAAGGTTACCGTTCGAGTATCTAAAAATTCTTCTAAGACCTCATCACTCAGTAAATAACCAGGTGGCAAAGGCATGTGGTACATTTTTTTTAGAGTCAAAAACTTACTGCTTAT